>JAKBAQ010000030.1 GCA_021808985.1 Pseudomonadota bacterium | reverse complement strand
TGTGGTATGAAATGCTCTCGGAGCTGAACAAGAGCGGGCTGAGCGCCGATGCGCTCGGCACCGGCGGCGATAATTTCCAGAGCATGTTCCTCTGGAATATCGCGCAGAATGATTTCGGCGGATATGACGGCGTGCTGGCCAGGGCGGCGGCGCGGCAGGTGGGCGGCGCGGGGAACAGCGCGCCGGGGGTAACGCCCGCGCCGCCGGCGGCGCCCGGCATGATGGCGGCGCCTGACATGATGGCGACACCCGACATGACGGCGGCGGGGGCGGCGGTGCTGGCCGCGGCCCCGGCGGAGCTGCGCCAGGCGGGAGATTTGCTTGCCCAGGCCAAGAACTTCGCCAAGGCGGTGTGGCCGCAAATTCAGGCGGCGGCGCGGCAACTGGGCGTGCCGCCGGTGGCCGTGCTCGCGCAGAGCGCGCTGGAGACCGGATGGGGCATGGCGGCGCCGGGGAATAATCTGTTCGGGATAAAGGCCGTGGACGGCGAGGCGGGCACCAGGCGGGCGACGCATGAAATGGTGGATGGCGTGCTGGTGCCGCAGGTGGCGGCGTTTCGGGATTATGCCAGCGCGGGGGCCAGTGTTTCTGACTATGTGGGGCAGATCCAGTCGGGCTTTCAGGACGCGGTGGGGCAGCCGACGGTGGCGGGCTTTGCCGGGGCGCTGCAACAGTCCGGTTATGCAACGGATTCACATTACGCGGCCAAGATCGTCAATATCGCGCAGTCGCCGCTGATGGCGCAGGTGTTGCGGGCCGTGGGCGGGACCATCCAGGGCGCGGGGAGCGCGCCGCCAGAGCAGAGCAAGGCAGGTGCGTTATGAGCGGAATTGCGGGCGCGATGAACACGGCGCTGAGCGGGTTGAATTTGTTTGAAGCCGGAATCAACGCCGTTTCGAATAATCTGGCGAATGTCACGACCTCGGGATATGCCGTTGAGACGGTGAACGCCACCACGGCCACCGCCGCGCCGGGGCAGCCGGGCAGCGGGGTGCAGGCGCCGCAGATAGCGCGCGCGGCCAGCGGGTTCGCCGCCGGGCTGCTGCGCACGGCCAACAGCGCGGCGCAGGCCGCGAGCAGCCAGTCCTCATCGCTCACCACCATTTCCAACGCGCTGACCAACAATGGCGATGTGCAGACGGCGATCAACCAGTTTTTTCAGGATATCAGCACCTTGGCGGCGAGCCCGGCGAGTGCGGCGCAACGCCAGACCGTGCTGGCCGACGCGCAGACGGTTACGGGGACGTTCCAGAGCGCGGCGGGGGTGATTAACGGCGCGATCAGCGGCGCGGGCGCGACGCTGCAGCAGAGCGTGACCTCGGCCAACAACCTGCTGGGGCAGCTGGCCGTGATCAACAAGAACCTGACCACGGCGCCGAATAATCCCAGCCTGCTGGACCAGCAGCAGGCGGCCCTGAATACGCTCTCGGGCCTGCTGGCGGTGAATGTGCTGCCGCAGGCCAATGGCTCGGTGATTGTGGCGGCGGGCGGGACGGTGCTGCTGGACCAGAGCGGGGCGCAGAATTTGAAGGTGAATAACAGCGGCGGCACGCCGAGCCTGAGTGCCGGCAACAGCGCCACGCCGCTGAACCTGAGCGCCCAGGATGGGGTGATTGGCGCGAGTGTGAACACCTACCAGGCCGGAGGTGCCGCGTTGCAGGGGCTTGGCGCGATCGCGGCGATTTTCGCCAGCAGCGTGAACACGGCGCAGGCGCAGGGGCTGACGCCGGCTGGCGCGCAGGGCGGGGCGCTGTTCTCCGTGCCGGCGCCGAGCGTGACGGCGAACGCGGCCAATACCGGCAGCGCCACGCTGAGCGCGCAGATTTCCAACGCCAGCGCGCTGCCGCTTGATGGCGGGCCGTTTTTGCTGAGCTACAGCAGCGCCAGCGGCTGGAGTGCCACGGACCAGGCCAGCGGCCAGAGCTTTACCCCCAGCGGCACGCCGCCGAGCTTTGCCGGGATGACTCTGACGATAACCGGCACGCCGGCCAATGGCGACCAGTTCACGCTCAACCCCGCGCCGAACGCGGCGAGCGGGATCTCGGTGGCCGCCAGCAGCCCCAACGCCATCGCCGCCGCCGACCCCTATGTGGCCACGCCCGGGACATTGCAGAGCAATGGCTCGATACTGAACAGCAATGGCGGCAATGCGGGCGCCGGGGCCGATACGGTGAGCAGCACGCCGGCGAGCGGCGCGGCGGTGATTCCGGCCAGCTATTTCGGGCAGAATTTGCAGGTGACGTTTTCTTCCGCCACGGCCTACACCGTGGCGGCGGCGGCCAGCCCCGGCACGGTGATTGCCAGCGGCACGCTGGGAAGCTCGGGCGGGACGCTGGCGGTGGCGTATCCGGCGGGGGCGGCGGGCGGGCAATATTGGCAATTGCCGATAACCGGCACGCCGGCCGCTGGCGATACGCTGACCCTGACGCCGGGCGGCAGCAGCAGCGGCAGCAACGCCGCGCGCATGGCCGCGCAGTGGACCGCCGCGGGCGCCACCACCGCGGGAACCATGCAGCAGGCGATTGTGGGGTTTGGCACCTCGCTCGGCGCCAACGCGCAGGCGGCGCAGCAGCTGAGCACGGCCACCACCGGGCAGGTGACCACCGCGACGGCGAATTTGCAGACGGTGGCGGGCGTGAACACCGACCAGCAGGCGGTGACGCTGACCAATTACCAGCAGGCGTATCAGGCGGCGGCGCAGGCGATCAGCGCCGCGCACACGATGTTCGAATCACTGCTGACAGCGGTGTAGCGCGGCGGATTTGCAGGAGGCTTCATGAACCGTAAGAAAATTCTGATATTTGGCGGCATCGCGCTGGTGGTGGTCGGCGGCGGAGTTGGCGGGGCGGTGGCGTATCTGCACCATGGCGGCAAAACCGCGGCGGGCAAGCCAGTGGCGGGGCCGCCAAAGCCGATCCTCTTCGCCGAGCTTGATAATGTGGTGGTGAGCATTCCCGCCGACACGGGCGACCCGGCGACCTCTTATGTGCAGTTCAGCATCCAGTTCGCGACCACGGACCCGGACGCGGTGACGCAGTTCAGCGCGCTGCAGCCGATCATCAAGGCCGATATCATCAACCTGATGATGGGCGAGACCCAGAAGGCGCTGCAAGACCCCGCCGCGCGGACAACGCTGGCGAAAAACTGCCTGGGGATTTCCAACGGCGTGCTCGCGAGCAATGCGGATTTCACGCCGGCAAATCCGTTCAGCGCGGCTTATATCACCAATCTCGTCGTGCAGGATTAGTGCCTTGGACGGTTCCGGCCTTGATCTGATGGCGTCATCGCTGCTCTCGCTCAGCGTGCTGTTTGGCCTGCTGCTCGGCGCGGTTTTTCTGCGCCGCCGGTTGCGCGCGACATCTTGGGGGCGCGGCAGGGCGGCGCAGTCGCCGATCAGGATCGTCGCCTCGCGCGCGCTGGGCGGGCAGAACATGCTGGTGATCGCCGAGGTGGAGGAGCAGCGGTTTCTGCTTGCCGTGAGCCGGAGCGGGATCGCCAATATCAGCCAGGTTGGCGGGCATGAATAGCCGCCGCGCGTGGCGGCTGGGGAGCGGCGCCCTGGCGCTGCTGGCCGCCGCCCCAGCCCATGCGGCGGCGGGAGGGGGTTTGACCCTGATGAGCGAGGTGGCGGGCGCGGGCGGCGGGGCGGCATATTCACTGAATGTGCAGACGCTGCTCGTGATTACCGGGCTGGCGTTTTTGCCCGGCATATTGCTGCTGATGACGGGGTTCACGCGGATCATCATCGTGCTCTCGGTGATGCGCCAGGCGTTGGGCCTGCAGACGACGCCGCCGAACATGGTGCTCTCGGCGCTGGCCCTGGCGCTGACCGTGTTTGTGATGCGCGGGGTGATCCAGCAGGAGCAGACGCTGGCGATTGATCCGTATCTGGCGGGGCGGATCAGCTTTAACCAGGCCTTGGCGGCGGCGGAACCGCCTGAGCAGGATTTCATGCTCGCGCAGACGCGCAAGGCGCCGCTGCATTTGTTCGTGGATTTGAGCGGCGGGCATTACGCAACGCCGAAGGATGTGCCGATGACCGTGCTGGTGCCGGCGTTCGCGACCTCGGAGCTGGAGACGGCGTTTCAGATCAGCTTCCTGATCTATGTGCCGTTTGTGCTGATTGATCTGGCCGTGGCCTCGGTGCTGATGTCGCTCGGCATGATCATGGTCTCGCCGACGCTGATCTCATTGCCGCTGAAGCTGCTGATGTTCGTCTCGATCCATGGCTGGGTGCTGGTGCTGGGCACGCTGGCCAGCAGTTTCGTGCTGCCGCGCTGATGCCGCTTTATCTGCAATTGCTGCATCTGGCGCTGCGGACGGAGCTGGAGGCGGTGACGCCGATTATCCTGATGCTGCTGGCGATAGGCCTGGTGACGGCGATTTTTCAGTCCGCCTTCCAGATCGAGGACATGGCCTTCGGCCTGCTGCCGAAAATATTCGCGATGATCGCGATCGGGATGTTCGGCGGCTTTGGCGCGCTGGGGCTGTTTGAGCATTTCGCGATGCTGCTCATCTCCCACGCGCCCGGGCTGGTGCGGCGGACATGGTCCTGAACCAGGCGCAGGTGATGCTGTGGCTGGGCCAGTTTTTATGGCCGTTTCTGCGCATCACCGGGTTGCTGCTCACCGCGCCGGTTTATGGCTCGCCGCTCATCCCCGGCATGGTGAAGGCGGCGCTGGCGGCGGCGCTGGCGGCGGCGCTGGCGCTGTGGCTGCCGGGGCTGCCGCCGTTTCCGGCTGATCCGCTGAGCGCGATTTATACCGGGGTGGTGCAGCTCGCCATCGGCGCGATGCTGGGCATGGCGATGCAGATCGTGATCTCCGCCGTGGCGGGCGCCGGGGAGATTGCCGGGCTGGCGATGGGGCTGAGCTTCGCGGAGCTGCAATTCCGCGAATCACCGGGGATAACGCCGGTGCTCTACGATATCATGCTCTGGGCGGGGATGCTGGGATACATGGCGGCGGGCGGGCCGGTGTGGCTGTTCGCGGCGCTGGCGCATTCGTTCCAGCATGGCGTGGGCATTGGCGGCATGGGCGGCGGGCGGGCGCTGCTGGCGCTGGGGGGAACGCTGTTGAGCTCAGCCGTGTGCCTGGCCATGCCGGTGCTGGCGGTGTCGCTGTGCGTCAACATCACCGTGGGGCTGACCTCGGTGTTCGCGCCGCAGATGAACCTGCTGACCATCGGCTTTCCGCTGCTGATATTGGCCGGGCTGTGGGTGCTTGCGGGGTCGGTGTTTTATCTTGGCCACGGCATGGCGCAGCTGATGAATGCGGGGGCCGGCGCGCTCGGCGCCATGCTGGGCCATGGCTGAGGAGGGCGGCGGCGAAAAGCAGCACGGCCCAACCGAGCGGCGGCTGCGGCAGGCGGCGGAACGGGGGGATGTTGCCCGCTCGGGCGATTTGCCGAAGGCGGCGGTCGTCGTGATCGTGACCATGCTGGCGCTGGGGGCGGCGGCGGGCATAGGCGCGCGGCTGCAAAATGATATGGCCGTCTGGCTGGCGGCGGCGGGCACCGCGCGGCCACGGGCCGCGGCCGGGTGGAGCATGACGGTGGCGGGGGAAATAGGCCCGCTGCTGATGCTGATAGCGGGCGTGGCGGTGCTGGCCAGCGTGGTCTCCGGCGGCTGGGTGTTCAGCCTCGGGCTGCTCAGGCCCGACCTCTCCAAGCTGATGCCGGCGCACGGGCTGGGGCAGCTATTCTCCAAATCCGGCATGAGCGAGACCTTCAAGGCGCTGCTGAAATTCATCGTCATCGGCGGGGTGGGCACGGAGATGATCCTGGCGCGCGAGCCGGCGCTGGCGGCGCTGGCAGCCAGCCCGCGCCCCGGCGCCGGGCCGGTGCTGGCGCTCTGCCTGCAGGTGGTCATGGCGATCTGCGCGGTTATCACCGTGCTGGCGGGCGGGGATATGGGGCTGCAATACTGGCTGCACCGGCAGAGGCTGCGCATGTCCGGCAACGACCTGCGCGAGGAGATGAAGGATTCGGCCGGCAACCCGGAGGTGCGCGGGCGGCAGCGGATGCTGGCGCGCAAGCTGGCGCGGGCGCGGCAGATGCAGAAAATCCCGGAAGCCTCGGTGATTGTGGTGAACCCGGTGCATTATGCGGTGGCCATACGCTACCGCCGGGGGGTGGACCGCGCGCCGCTGCTGCTGGCCAAGGGCGCTGGGCTGCTGGCGGCGGAAATTGTGAGCCGGGGGCGGGGATTGGGGATTCCGGTGGTGGAGGCGCCGCCGCTGGCGCGCGCGGTGTATCGCCATGTGGAGCCGGGTGAACCGGTGCCGGTGGCGCTGTATCGCGCCACCGCCGAGGTGCTGGCCTATGTGTGGAAGATGCAGCGCTGGCGGGCGCAGGGCGGGCAGCGGCCAACGCCGCCCAAGGTGCAGGAGGGGGAGATAGAGGTGCCGCGCGGGCGGTAGGTCAGGGTTTCGGCGTGACCACGACGCTGACCTCGTTGCGGCGCAGCCAGGGGAGTGTCCATGGCGGGTTGTAAAACTGGGCCACCGCCTCACCTGCCGCCACCCAGGCGGAACCGGCGAGTTGCCTGGCCAAAATGGCGCGCGCGCGGGCCACCGCCGCCGCTCTGGGCCGGCCGGAGAAGCGGTAAACCGCCTCGGTGGTCTCGGCCACCTCATGCAGATGGACTTGCGGATCCAGCGGGCGGGGCAATGTTGCCAGCGTGTAGCCGGAAGGCATGTAGAAGCTGATGACCCAGGCGCCATCGGCGGCCTGAGCCTGGGCCACGGGCGCGGTCATCGCGATGGTGACGGGCGCCTGGGCGACAGGTGCGGTCATGCTCAGCGATGCGCTGGTGGTGTTGGCGCCGAAAATATACCCGGCAAGACGGCGGAAGCCTGACGAACGGGCCGCGATTTCATCGCCCTCAACGCTCACGCTGGCGGCGAGACGCGGCGCGTAGCGGCGGATCCGCACCTCGCCCAGCGCCGCGATGGTTCGATAGGCCGGTTCTTCCGTACCCCCGCGCAGGCCGAAAACAAGACCCGCCGCTTGCACAAACGCCTTGGCGGATTGCAAAAATTTCAATGCCTTCACTCCATGAGCGGGCTGCGGCGGAGAGAGCCGCGTTGCCCGGATATGATATGGCCCCGGGGCGCGAATCGTGAAGGCCCGCGCGCTACCTTGTTTTACATCCCGGCAGCGGTTACGGAACGCAAAAATCCGGAGCTAGCGATCTACCATGAATGATAAACACGCAGATGTCGTCATCGTCGGGGCCAGCCATGGCGGCAGTGAGGTTGCCTCCCGCCTGCGGCAGGGCGGCTTTGGCGGCACCATCGCGCTGCTGGGCGCGGAGCCATACCTGCCCTACCAGCGCCCGCCGCTCTCCAAGGCGTTTCTCGCGGGGGAAATGACCGTCGAGCAACTGCTGATCCGCTCGCCGGAGAGCTATACGAAGGCCGGAATCGAATGGCATCCCTCCACGGTCGTGGAATCGATTGACCGCGCCACGCGCCGCCTGCGCCTGGGCAATGGCGAGTCCTTCGGCTACGGCAAGCTGGTGCTGGCCACCGGCGGGCGACCGCGCCGGCTCACCATTCCGGGCGCTGAGCTGCAGGGGCTGCATTATATGCGCGCGATCGCCGATGTGGACGCGCTGCGGCCGGAATTCACCGCCGGGGCGAAGCTGGTGATCGTGGGCGGCGGCTATATCGGGCTGGAAGTGGCGGCGGTGGCCGTGAAGCACGGGCTGGACGTGGAAATCGTGGAATTCGCGCCCCGGGTGCTGGCGCGCGTGGCCGGGCCGGAGCTTTCGGCCTTTTATGAGACCGCGCACCGTGCCGCCGGGGTGAGGCTGCGCCTCTCCACCGGGGTTGAGGGGTTTGACCCCGCGGCGGGCAAGCCCGGCCATGTGGGCGCCGTGCGCTGCGCGGATGGCACGGTGCTGCCGGCGGACCTGGTGCTGGTGGCGGTGGGCCTGGTGCCCAATGTGGAGCTGGGGCAGGAAGCCGGGCTGGCGATGGGCAACGGCATCGTGGTTGATGAATTCACCCAGACCTCGGACCCGGATATTCTCGCCATCGGCGACTGCACGGAGCATCCGCTGCCGTTTCTGGACGGCCAGCGCGTGCGCCTCGAATCAGTCCCCAACGCGGTGGAGCAGGCGCGCGTCGCCGCCTCGGTGCTCAACGGCCAGCCCAAGCCCTATGCCGCCGTGCCGTGGTTCTGGTCGGACCAGTATAATCTGAAGCTGCAGTCAGTCGGGTTGAGCCATGGGCATGACCGGGTGGTCATCCGCCCGGCACGCACGCCGGAGGGGTTTGTCGCCTTCTATCTGAAGGACGGGCGGATGATCGCGGCGGATTGCGTGAATGCGATCAGCGAATTCACCGCGGCGAAGCGGCTGGTCACGGAGAAGACCATTGTGGACCCGACGGCGCTGGCGGACCCGGCGGTGGAGATGAAGTCTCTGCTGGCGGCGAGGGTTTAACGCGGCAGGAAGGCCGCATCCGCCACCGGGGCGGGGCGGCGGGTGATGCGGTGGCGCGCCCGCGCCTCGCGCAGCATGGCGGTGAAGGCCTGCTGAATGGCGGCGGGCTCGCCGGTGCGGCGCTCCAGCGCGCGCAGGCAGAACTGCACCTGCGCCATGTTCTGGTAATAGCGGGTGAAGCCGTAGTTGAGCGCGCTGCCCGTGAGGGCGCCGGCGACAGGCACCGCCTGGGCGAGCAGCTTTTCCGACAGCACGATGCCAAAGCGGCCTGCGGCGGATTTGATCAGCAGGTTGAGCGAGAGGTGGCTGAGCCCGAGGCGGGCGGCCCAGTAACCGGCCTCGGACTCATCATCGGCCCCGCCGGGGCCGCCGAAGAGCAACACCTCCAGGCAGGCGCGCCGCGTCTCCTCGGTTGCGAGGTCTTCGCCCGAATCGCGGGCGACCTGGGCGATGGAGCGCAGGATGGCGGCGGTGGTGAAGGGAATGTCAAACACCACGCCGGGCAGGCCGATGAAGCCGGAAGCGGCACCCGAGACGGCGGTGGCCAGGCGGTGGGCGCGGTTGCCCTGCGGGCGCGGCGGCCGGGCCGTGCTGCTCAGGCCGAAGGTGGCGAGATTATAACTGCGCCAGAGCGTTTCCTCGACACTATCCTGCGCCCGGCGCGTGAGATCCGCCCAGGCTTCGCCGCCAAGGCGGCCGCCGGTTTGCGCGAGGCGGGCGCGCAGAGCCTCGATGCGGCGGCCAAACAAGGAGGTGACGCGCATGAGCAGGCCGCGCGAATCCGCCATGATGACGGCGGCGCGCCACAGCTGCTCACGCTCATGCGGGGTGAGGAAGGCGGCGCTGGCCGCCAGGGAATCTGGAATTGGGGGAAGATTGTTCATGTCCGGCTGGAACATGTGCTCCAGCCGGACGGGAAACAAGAGCGGAAGCTTATTCCGCGGCGCTGACGGCCTTGACCGCCTGGACGATTTCCGCGAACGCGGCGGCATCGTCAAACGCGATGGCGGCGAGAACCTTACGGTCCAGTTCCAGGCCGGCCTGCTTGAGGCCGAAGATGAACTGGCTGTAGGTAAGCCCATGCTCGCGCACGGCGGCGTTGATGCGCTGGATCCAGAGCGAGCGGAACTCGCGCTTCTTGACCCGGCGGTCCCGGTACGCATAGCGCAGGGCCTTTTCCAGGCGCTCCATCGCGATGCGGTAGTTGGTGGACGAGCGGCCGACAAAGCCCTTCGACTGCTCAAGAACTTTTTTGTGACGGGCGTGGGTGGTAACGCCCCGTTTTACACGTGCCATGTCTCTGCCTCTCCCTTATGCGATGCCGTACGGCGCCCACTGCTTAACGGTGATGCCGTCAGCGTGGGTGAGGGTCTGGCTGCCACGGTTGGTGCGCTTGGCTTTCTGGCTGCGGGCCATCAGGTTGTGGCGCTTCTTGCCGGGGCCGGCGAGAACCTTGCCGGTGGCGGTGATCTTGAAGCGTTTCTTGACCGATGACTTGGTCTTCAACTTCGGCATTTTGGTCTCCTATCGCATGTCCCCGCGTGAGCGAGGGTCCCGAACATCGGGGCGGCGGCCGGGCATGCCTATGGCCCAAGCGCGCGCGCATCACGTTTTACGGTGAAGCGCGGCCTATAGAGGGTGCGAAGGAGCGTGGCAAGGGTGGAAAAAGGCAGCGCTGCCCCGCTTGCCAGCCCGCCTCATTGGCGCGAGACTCCACGGCATGGCAGGCAAACCGCCGGATGCGGCGCAATTATACGAGACGGCGTTGAACCACCTCGCCCGCTTCGCGGCCAGCGAGGCCGGGCTGGCCCAGGTGCTGGCCCGCAAGCTGGACCGCTGGGGCAGGCAACATGCGCAGGAGAATGCCGATGCCGATGCGCTGGCAACCCAGGTGCGGCAGGCCAAGGCGGCGATTCCAGGGGTGGTCGCCCGGTTGCGCGAGGCCGGCCTGCTGGATGACGGCGCCTTCGCCGCCTCGCGCGCCAAACGGCTGACCAGGCAGGGCAAGTCTCGCCGGGCAACCCTGGCGCATCTGGCCGCGAAGGGCGTGGCCAGGCCGGTATTGGCCGAAGACCCAAGGCGCGAGCTGGCGGCGGCATGCGCTTATTTGCGGCGGCGGCGGGCGGGGCCGTTTGGCGAGGCGCCCGAGGCCAAAATCCTGGCCGCGATGGCGCGCGGCGGCTTCAGCCAGGAGGTCGCGCGCCGCGCCCTGCGGCTGGACCGCGAGGAAGCCGAGGAATTGATAAAGGAACTGCATGCGTAGCCTTCGTTTGCACGCCAGCCGGGGAGTCTTAGAGACTATTTCAACCGTCTCTTCAAAAATATTAAGGATAATTGTCAAAAGTTTTTTGGGGTCTGGCCCTTTTTTACAAAAAAGGGCCAGAATCTTGGGGCGCTTTTTATAAAAAGCGCCCCAAACCCCGCAAAAATTTTTAATAATTTCAATTTGTTATAAGAGAAAATTTTAAAACAGTCTCTTAAAGGAAAAGGCCCGGATTGCTCCGGGCCGCCGCCTGATTACAGCGAAAAAATTGACTTGAGGTCAGCCAGCACGGTCTGCAGCAGGCTGAGCCCGGCCTGGGCCTTGGCCGCGTCGGCGGCGGGCAAGGCCGCGACCACGGGGGCAGCGGCGGAAGCCAGCGAGGCCGCCGCCGCGGTGGCGGCCTGCAGCGCGGTGGCGTGCGCCGCCTCGCTGGCCACCACCGAATTCACGACAGCCTCGCCAGCCTGCAAGCCGGCATCGGCGATCACGCCGACCGGCCCGCCCAGGGCGGCGCCGATATGGCCGGCGATGTTGAGATCGCCTTCGATCTTGGTCAAAATTGTCTCGTTCATCATCATCTCCACAAAAAACGGCGATCCGCGCCGTACGGGTTTGAGCAAGCGCCGCTGTTCAGACTGAGATTTCCCCCGCCAGCGCGATCACGCGCCGCGTCCAGCCCAGCCCGAACTCCGCCCAACCGGGCAGGCCGGCGTAAAAATCGATCCGGCGGGCCAGCGCCTCACGCGCCAGCGCCAACGCGTCAGCGGCCTTTATGGCCGCGAGCGTTTGCGCCCCCAGCACGCCATCAGCCGATACACCGACGGCCTGTTGCAGCCAGAGGACCGAACGGCGAAGCCCTGCGTTCACCGCGGCATCAAAGGCCGCAAGCGCCACGGGCAGGGGCAGCGCGTCGCCCTGCAGCGGCGCCCAGTAATCGCGGCGATAAATCTCCCCGGCCGCCGCCGCGCTCAGGCCCGCAATGTCAATCGTGGGATACGCCGCCGCGCTGATGCCAAAATTGGTCCCGCGCAGCTCACCCGCGCCCACATGGCCGCCGGTCCAGTTTCCAGGGTCCGCCGGATTGTTGGTGAAGCCGCCCTCCGCCCGCAGCGTGAAGGCGAGGCAGCGCGCGAAATCATCCATGGAGCAGGCTCGCGATCAGCCCGCCGCACGCGGCCGACAACAGGCTGATGATGGCGACACTCATGCGGCGCTCGGCATCGCGCTCCCCCCGGATGCGCGAGATATCGGCCCGCATGTCGCTCAGCCCGGCAACCAGCTCATCCACTTTGGCGAACAGCTTGCCGATGACCTGGTCTTCCTGCGCCAGGTAGCGAACGCGCCAGGCTTCCAGCGAGTCCGCCTTGGCCTCCAGCACGCCGATATCCTGGCGAATCCCGTTCATATCATTGCGCAGGCCCGCAATATCCAGGCGCAAAACCGTGACAGAATCTGAATCCATGCGTATTCCTCAGGCTGGTGTGTCAGACAGGGTGATGGGATAGGTCGTCGCCTGCAGCGGAAAGTTCACATTCCACGCGGCGCCGAGATCGTTGCCGATATTCCAGTTCGCCGGCGGCGGCAGGTTCGCGGCATTGTCGGTCACCGCGTCGCCACGGCCGATCTGCGTACTGCCATAGGGATAGAAAAACAGCACGCTGGACGAGATATTGGTGATCTCCGCCCCCAGCGTCACCGCCACATGCGTGGCGTCAACCCGCGCCGCCGCCACCGCCGGGATGATAACGCCCGGCACGGCCACGCTGCCCCCATCCATCACCGCGAAACCGGCGCCATTTGCCGCCTGCAGCGGCACGATCAGGTCATTCCCCGAATCATGCGCGATGGTGAGAATCAGCTGCGTGTTGGAAGCGCGATACACATGCGTGATCTGCGGCCCGCCTTTTGCCGGCAGCCCGCTCAAAGGCAGCGCCGCGGGCTGGAGCGTATCGCCAAGCCCCAGCGCCATGGCGGCCCGCCCGGCGGCATGCGCGCCGATGCGCCCATAGCGCAGCAGGTCAGGCTCGTCGCGGTGCCGCGGATCGCCCCCCGCGAATATCCCCGTGGCGGGGTCATAGGCTGAATCCAGCGGGTTGGAATCAGCCGTCTGCGCGGCGAAGACGATAATGCCGTTCGCGCTCGCCGCCGCCAGATCGGCGATCGATTCACGCACCATCTGCACGCCGTCATTGGTCTCGTAGGGAGTGGCGTTCCACGCCAGCAGGGGCAAAGTGGCGGCGCCGCGCCCCAACAGGGCGCGCGTGAGCGCCAGCAGTTGCAGCACCGAGCCCTTGTAGAGCGCCTTGTCCGCGTAAGGCATGGTGCTGTCCTGCTCCGACCAGGGCCAGACCAGGAACGCGATATCCGCCTCATCAACCGCCCCGACAAGCGCCGAAGCGCCCGTGAGATACGCGCTGAGCGCCGCGAAATCCGGCCCGCCGCTCCAGGTGGAAGGGTCCGAGCCATCGCCGGGATTGGTCAGAAACGTGCCGCCGCCCGCCCCCGGCGGAAACAGCGGCGCCGAGGAGTTGGAGATCGGGTGGCCCGGAATCACCGAATAACGCGCGGGCGAGGCATACGCGCCCGACATTTCAGCGGTGAACGCATAGGCCGCCGCGCCCAGATACCACGCAACACCCCGCGCCAGGGCCAGCGCCCCGCCCGCATTCATGAACCAGGCGGCGTTGGACTGGCCCATGAGCAGCAGATTAACCCCCCGCCGCGTGCCCAGAACCCACCTGCCCTGCGCGCTGATGAGCGTGACCACCTCCGTGGCGCTGAGCGCGCGCTCCCAGGTCGCGGCCTCATGGAACCAGCATTGCGCGGAGCCCTGCGCGCTGCCGTCATGCAGCAGCAGCACCGGCGCGCTGGCGCTGGCGGGCAGCGGGTTAGCGATGCCGGCGGCAACCTGCGCGCCGTCCAGCCACACATCCACCCCGGCACCCGGCGTGTTGCGCAATATCACCGCATGGCTGTGTCGGCGCGCCAGCGTGGCGGAAAGCACGGTCTGGCTCGCGGTGCCGGGAAACAGCGTCAGGTTGCTCCCGCCGCCGCTATCCGCCTGCAAAATCGTCACGCCCGTGCCGAAACTCGTATGAATCAGCGGAATCGGATCGGCGTTGACATAATAAGTCCCCTGGCGCCAGTTCGGCCTGGTCCATACCAGATAGCGCGTCCACGCCACCCCGGCCCCCAACTCAAAGCCAGGATGCAGCAGCCCCCAATCCGCATCCAGCACCGGGCCGCCATTCAGCGTCCCGGCATCCGGCGCCCCCACGGCGCCCAGATACCCGTTTACGCGCGCCGCCGCGATGGTGGCGGCGGGCGCCGCATCCGCGCCGGCATGATACGGCGTGAGCCCCAGCCCATTGCCTGACTTATCAACAACCAGCCCAACCGGCGCGTTGCTCACCGTCAGCGGCGCACCGCTGACATCGCGCAGCCCGCCCAGCAGCCCGGCATCCCACCAGCCTGAAATGCCGCTGATCGCGGCCGGATACGGGCCCGTGAACACACCAGCGGGCGGCGTGCCGCCAGCGGGGAGCGGGCGCACCAGCGCGCGCCCGCCCTGCCCGGCCGCCAGCAGCGAGCCGGGATAATTGAACAGTAATGTCATGCTTCAGCCAACCGCCACGGCGCCTGAAACCACGCTCAACCCGCTCGTGGCATCCTGCGCCCAAACATAATAGGTTCCCGCCGCCGCCGGCGTCAGCGCGGCGCTGAAGCTGCCCGAGGCGCTCGCCGCCGCCACCCAGCCAGAGGTGGGCATGGCGGTGTTCTGCGTCGCCAGCTGCACGCCGATGGCATCGCCCGCCGGGCTCATGGTGCCTGTCACCGCCAGCGCCGTCCCCGCCGTGCCGGTGGCGGCCACGCTCACCGTCAGCGACAGCGTCACCACGCTGAGCGCGGCGGAAACCGCATAAACCGTCGGCGCCGCCTGCTGCCGCGCCCAGATATAATACGTCCCGTTCGCCGTTGGCATCAGCGCCGCCGTCCACCCCCCATTGCTGACCACGGCATTCACCCAGGCCGCCGGCGCCGCCGTGGCGCTGGTGGAAAGCCCAACCTGCACCGCATTGCTGCCCGGCGAGACCGTGCCGGAAAGCGCGATCAGCCGGTTCACGGCCACCACCGTGGGCGGCGCCACCATCGTCACGCTCGGCGCCACCACCACGAAACTATTGGAAGCCCCCACAATGGCCACATTGCCATGGTCGCGCACCCGCAGCGCATAGGTTCCCGGATTCAGGCCCGCGGCGGTAAAGCTGTAGGCATTCGCGGTAATCACCGGGCTTGGCGCGGCAATCCAGCTGGCGCCGCCATCAATTGAATAATCCAGCGCGGCCGGCGCATCATTGAACACGCCGCCGGCAATCACAAACGCCGTATTCGGCGCCGGCGCGCTGATCGAGCCAACCGTCAAGGCCGGGCTGTTGGGCACCACCCCGCTCCACCACACCAGCGACCCGCCCGAATAGCTCAGCCCCAGCAGCGCCGTCTGCGCGCCCGGCGGCAGCGTCTTGCCGCCCGAACCCGAGGTGATGCCGACACCCATCGTAACCGGCCCCGGCGCCAGGTTGATCAGCGTGCAGGAAAACCCAGCCCCGAGCGTGGCGGCATTGGCCGAGAGCGTAACCGCCACGCTCGCCACCAGAATCCGGTTGTTATGCTGCGCCGCATCCAGCACCGTGTTGCTCGTCAGCTCCACCACGCCCTGCCGCGCAACCGGCAGCTTGCCCTGCACATAATCCCAGATCGCGCCAAAACTCTGCACGCTGAGCATGTTGCCCCCCTGCGCCACCAGCAGCTCATCGCCATCCGCCACCGGGCCGGCGGCGGGGAGCTGGTCAATCGTCTGCCCGCCCAGAAACTGGCCATAAGGCATCCAGGCCAGCGCGCCATTTTGCCAAAGCGCCACATAATCCGCCGCGCCCACCGCGCTGGCCGAATTCCCCGCCGCCGGCCCGCCAAGCCCCACCCCTTGCGGGCCAGCCGGTCCAGCCGGCCCGGCGGGGCCAGCCGGGCCACTCACCCCTTGCGGACCAGCCGGCCCGCTCAGCGAAGCAGCCGTGACCGTGATGACCCCATTGCCATCGATGGCAATGCCCGTGCCGGCTGAAAACAACCCCCGCAACGCCCCCACCGGCAGCAAGCCCGGCGCGCCGCTCGCGCTCACCACAATCTCATCTGAAAGCGACATCCCGGCCAGCAACGGAAACCCGGCATGGTCCGCGCCATTGGCCGCCAGCGTGCCGGCGCTCAGCACCAGGCCCGTACCGGGCGCCACGCTCTCCGGCGCGCCCGCGCCAATGCTGTAGCGGCCCAGCAAACTGCCCGTATGCAGGCTGATCAGGGGCTGCACATTCGCCGTAAGTTGCGATACGCTAACGGAATAAAGCAGCCCGGCTTGCGAGAGCGGCAGCAAATCGCTGAGCCCCACGGTGGTCACAGGCGGCAATTGGGCAATCGTTGTCATTGCTCACGAACTTTCATTTGAAACATCACATCGGCCGGCAAAACGCCAACATCTCAGGCGAGGGCAACCCAGTTCGCCGATCCCGTGGCCTGGCTCACCCAGAAGGTATTGCCAACACCGCCATTCAGGTTGCGGAATGTGGAACCCGCCGGCGCGGCCACTGAATTCTGCGGCGAGCCCCGGCCGATCAATTCAACCGCCCCCACCGCCTCGCTGTCAGACACAATGCGCACCATGCCCGCCCCCGCCGGATGCAGTGAAATATCGCCCGAGATCGTCTTCAGCGTCAGGCTGCCATCGCCATTGGGCGCCACATAATCGCTCTGCGAAAACCGGGCCGCGCGCCACCCGCCATTATTGCCGATCCAGTCGATACTCGCCCCCGCCGGCACGGTAATGGGCGCGCCGGTCCAGTTGCTCTGCGCCGGCGCGGCCCCGGCGGCGGCAAATGTCACCGGCGCCAGGCAATCGATGGTCAGTTCCCGGTTCTGCCAAACCGGCAGGCCAACCTGCGCCGTGGCAAGCGCCCCGCCGCCATTGCCCGTGATGCTCACCGTCGTCCCCGCGCCATACCCCGAGCCAAAGCTGCTCATCTGAATACCGATGATCCGGCCGTTGGAAATCCACGCGAACGCCGCCGCCCCCGTCCCCGTGCCGTTGATCGTCACGGTCGCATTGGTATACCCAACCCCCGTATTGAGCAGCTTGATGAACGTGACCTGCCCCGCCGTCAGGCTGGCCTGCGCGCTCACAATGCTGGCAACCGGCGCCGTTGACTGTGAAATGCTGACCGCATCGACGATATCAGGCACCTCCAACGTATACACGCCGTTCACCAGGGCGGGATTCACCGGCCAGCGCGGCGTGAAATTCAGCAGATTCCCCCTCAGAATCACCGAATCCGTATAGGCCGAGAGCGCATTCGTCAGGTTCGCCCCGGCATCCCCGACGACGACATTATCCGCCACCAGAATATTCTGCGCCGCATCGCGGATCAAAATGCCAACCGCCCCGCCGCTGTAATTAATCCAGTTGCCGATAATCGAAAGATCGCTGCACGCGAGCCCAAAATTATCTCCGCTGCCATTCCCCTCCACATTCTGCACGGCAATGGAGCTGCCCGTGCAATCCTGGATGAAATTGCTCCGCGCCGTGCAATTCTGCCCGCCGCCGATATTCAGGCCAATCAGCGCGCCATTGATATAGTTGTTATCCACCTCGGTATAAATCGAGCCGCCGCAATCAATCCCGAAGCTCGAGGCCCCGCTCACCATGTTCCCGCTTATCTTGCAATAGCCCGTATCGCACAGAATCCCCGCGCCGCCGCCCGTCACCGTGCTGTTATTGGCGCACAAATTCCCAGAAATCAGGATATTCCTGCCCGACATGAAAATGCCGTACTCCCGGTTGTCATGGCAATTATTCCCCGCCACCACCGCGCCCAGAACATCCGGGTTGGAATTTCCATATGTGAAGGGCACCACCGGAATATTCGTGGCATTGAAATTGCCAACCGTGATCCCGCACGTATTGTTCCAGCACGTATTGCCCAGCACCTGCGCTTCACGGATTTTCAGCACGAAGGTAGGGTCCTGGCTGTCG
>JAKBAQ010000252.1 GCA_021808985.1 Pseudomonadota bacterium | reverse complement strand
GAGGAAGCCGCCGAGGATGAAGATGACGGCCAGGGGCCAGTCAACCAAGCCGGAGAGGGCGTAGTTGGCCGCGGTTGTCAGCCCGAAGGCGGTGACGGCGATGAGCGAGGTGCCGATGGCGTTGAGCACCGGCATGCCGGTTGAGACCAGCAGCCCGGGGACGATGAGAAAGCCGCCGCCAATGCCGAAGAAGCCGGAGAACAGCCCGGTGCCAAGGCCCATGGCGAGCACCTTGGGCGCGTTCTGGCGCTGGCACTCGGCGGCGTCGTTGCCCGTGTTGCGCCGCCCGCGCAGCATCAGGATGCCGACGGCGATCATCAGCAGGGCGAAGAGGAAGAGCAGCTTCTGGCCATCGAACGCCTTGCCGGCGCTGCTGCCGAATATGGCGCCGACGACGCCCGAGACGGCGAACATGCCGCCGCACCGCCAGCGCACCGTGCCCGCGCGGTGGTGGTTGAACAGGCCGGTGGCCGCGTTGGCGGCGACCGCCAGCGCGCTGGTGCCGATGGCGATGTGTGGGTTTTTGATGCCCACGAGATAAAGCATGAGCGGCACGGCCAGGATGGAGCCGCCGCCGCCGACCAGCCCGAGGGTGAAGCCGACCAGGCCGCCCGAGACGCCGCCGAGGCTGAGTTGGAGGAGGCTGAGGCTCATAGCAGGTTGAGCGGCAGCTTGAGGTAGCTGGTGCCGTTATCCTCGGGCGGGGGCAGCCGGCCGCCGCGGATGTTGACCTGCACGGAGGGCAGAATGAGCCTGGGCATGCCCAATGTGGCGTCGCGCGCGGTGCGCATGGCGGTGAAATTGTCCTCGCTGATGCCCTCATGGACATGAATGTTGGTGGTGCGCTGGGCCTCGATGGTGGTCTCCCAGACGTAATGGCCGCGTCCGGGGGCTTTGTAGTCGTGGCAGAGGAATATCCGCGTGGCGCCGGGCAGGGCGAGCAGGCGGCGGATGGAGCGGTAGAGCTGGCGGGCGTCGCCGCCGGGAAAATCAGCCCGGGCGGTGCCGTAATCGGGCATGAAGAGCGTGTCGCCGATGAAGGCGGCGTCGCCGATGATGTAGGCCATGTCAGCCGGGGTGTGGCCGGGCACATGCAGGGCGATGGCCGGGATGCCGCCCAGGGTGAAGGTGGCGCCATCGTCGAACAGGCGGTTGAACTGCGAGCCGTCGCGCGCGAATTCAGCGCCCAGGTTGAAGATTTTGCCGAAGACATTCTGTACGGCCAGGATTTCGCGGCCGATGGCGATGCGCCCGCCGCAATGCTGCTGGATGTAGGGCGCGGCGGAGAGATGGTCGGCGTGGGCGTGGGTTTCCAGCAGCCAGTCCAGCGTGATGCCGGTGGCGCGCAGGTAGGCGATGATGGCGTCGGCCGAGCTTGTGGCGGTGCGCCCGGCGGCGGTGTCAAAATCCAGGACGCTGTCGATCACCGCGCCGATTTTGCTCACGGGGTCGTGGACGACATGGCTCGCGGTGAAGGTGGCTTCATCGAAGAAGGTTTGCACCGCGAGGTGCGGCGGCTGCTGGGCGGCGAGGATCTGCCGCGCGGCCTGGGCGAGGTGCGGATCGGCGGGGTTAGTGGATGTCATGGGGCCGTCCATCGTCACGCAGTACCACGTAAATGGCGGGGATCACCAGCAAGGTGAGCAGGGTGGAAGAGGCCAGGCCGAAGAGCAGCGAGGTGGCGAGGCCTTGGAAGATCGGATCGGAGAGGATGGTGATGGCGCTGATCATCGCGGCGATGGCGGTGAGCAGGATGGGCTTGGCGCGGATGGCGCCGGCTTCCAGCAGGATGGTGCGCAGCGGCCGGCCGGAGCCCTGCCGGCAGCGGATGAAATCCACCAGCAGGATGGAGTTGCGCACGATGATGCCGGCGAGCGCGATGAAGCCGATCATCGAGGTGGCGGTGAAATCGGCGCCCAGCACCCAATGGCCGAGCATGATGCCGATGAGGGTGAGCGGGATGGGGGTGAGCACCACCAGCGGCAGCTTGAAGCTGCCGAACTGCGCGACCACCAGCACGTAAATGCCCAGGATGGCGACGCCGAAGGCGATGCCCATGTCGCGGAAGGTGACATAGGTGATCTGCCATTCGCCATCCCACAGCAGGGAGGGCGTGGCCTCGTTGGTGGGCTGGCCGACGAAGCGGATGGCGGGCTTGGGCAGGCTGCCCCAGTCGGCTTTTTCGATCGCCTTGTCGACCGCGAACATGCCGTAGATCGGGGCTTCGAATTTGCCGGCGAGTTCGCCGGTCACCATGTCGGCGTAGTGGCCGTCACGCCGGTAGATGGCGCGTGAGCCGAGGGTGTTTTTGACATCAACCACCTGGCCGAGCTCCACGATGCCGCGCGCGCCGGGTAGGGCGTTGGCGGGGATGGGGGTGTCAGCCACCGACTGGTTCCAGGTGAGGCCGGATTTGGGCAGGCCGACGGCGATTTCCAGGGGTGGTTTGTCAGTGCCGCGGTAGGAGTAGCCGATGGCCTTGCCGGCGAAGAGGTCTTCCAGCGTGGCGTTCACGTCGCTCTGCTGGACGTGGAAATATTCCAGCTCGTCCTGGTCGACCGTGATGTTGAGGCGCGGCGGCGGACGGCCGTAGCTGTCGTCGACATCGACGATGAAGGGGATGGATTTGAAGATGGCCTTGACGCGCTGCGCGACCGCGAGGCGCGTGGCCTGGTTGGGGCCGTAGATTTCAGCCAGCAGCGAGGCGATGACCGGCGGGCCGGGCGGGACTTCCACCACCTTGATGACGCCGCCGGGCGGCAGGGTGAGGCCGGAATCGAGCTGGCGGCGCAGCGCGATGGCGATGGCGTGGCTCTCGCGGGTGCGCTTGTCCTTGCCGACCAGGACGATGTGCAGCTCGCCCAGCTCGGGCGACTGGCGGGCATAATAATGGCGGACCAGGCCGTTGAAATCAAACGGCGCGGGGGTGCCGGCATAGACCTGCATGGAGGTGACCTCATGCATCGCGCCGGCGATTCTGGCGGCGGCGAAGAGGGTGCGCTCGGTATCCTCCAGCGTGGCGCCGGGGGGCAGGTTGAGCACCACGTCCAGCTCGGATTTATTGTCAAAAGGCAGGAGCTTGACCTTCACCAGCTCGAAATAGAACATCGAGCAGGCCAGGATGGTGGCGGCGCCGACGAGGAGCAGGAAGCGCAAAGCGCGCTTGCGGGTTTGCAGCACCGGCGCGGCGATGCGCAGATAGAGCCGCGCCAGCCCGCCGCCATGCTCGCCATGATGCGCGCCATGCGCGCCGGCGGCGGCCGGGCGCGGCTTGACGAGCTTGAGCATCAGCCAGGGCACCACCGTCATGGCGACGAAGAAGGAGAACACCATGGCCGCCGAGGCGACCGCGGGGATGGGCGCCATGTAGGGGCCCATGAGGCCGCTGACGAAGAGCATGGGCAGCAGCGCCATGACCACCGTGAGGGTGGCGAAGATGGTGGGGTTGCCGACCTCGGCCACCGCCTCGATGGCGGCTTGCAGGCGGGGGCGGCCGTCATGCATTTCCCAGTGGCGGGTGATGTTCTCGATGACGACGATGGCGTCGTCGACCAGGATGCCGATGGAGAAGATGAGCGCGAAGAGGCTGACGCGGTTGATGGTGTAGCCCATCATCTCGGCGGCGAAGATGGCGAGCAGAATGGTGGTGGGGATGA
>JAKBAQ010000251.1 GCA_021808985.1 Pseudomonadota bacterium | reverse complement strand
GGCGATGTCGGTCACGATTTTCAAGCCGTCAACGCCAAGAGTTTCCGGCAGCCGCACCGCCCCCGGCACACGCTCCATAACCAGAAAGGCGCCGCCAAGATGGCTTGCCTCACGCTCCGTCAGCAATACGCGCGGCACCGGTACACCTGAATCGTGCAAAAGCCGAAGCAATTCGAATTCATCCGCAACCGAGGTTTCCGTCACGTTGAACGATGGCTGCCTGCGCAGCACTGACTCTTCCGGCCAGCCCGGCAAGCCCGCCAACGTGAACAGATAAATATCCTTCGAATTAGCCCCAGGCAGACGGCGAAAATCCGTCACCTCGGCTTGCGCCCCACCCGGCACGTGGGCGCGGATATAGGCAGCCAAATCCTCCGGCCTGGGCGCGGCCAGCGGCGCCGGCACCAGAAGGTCACGCGCTTTATGTGCCTCCCGCAGCGCATCCATGGCCTGGTTGCAGGCGGCACGCAAATCCTGCTCGATACCGGCTGCCTCACGGCAAAACATGTCGAAATTTTCCCTGCTCCGGCCTTCATATTCGCGCGACCATAGGCTGATACCGGCACTTATCTCGCTGGCGAGCCGCTCATATCGCGCAATCGCCACCTCGCCAGCTTCATCCGGCAATGTCTCCGGCGGCACGTCCGGCGGCGTGGCGCCGATCTCCCGCAAACCAGCAGTCAGTTTCGCCAGCAGGGCAAGCTGGCGGGGCCTCAACCACGCGGCGATGCCGGGCAGCGCCGCATGGCGCATCTCAAGCTGCGCCAGCGCCACGCCCGCGCGCTGGGCGTGGATGGGAGACAACCCGACCTCCAACCCGGCACCAAAAAAATCCGGCGCCAGAATCTCACGCCGTATCGCGGCAAGCAGGAATGACGGATCAGGCTGCATGGATCAAAATTGTCCCCTTCCAAAACATTCAGGAGGCCAGCCAGCCGCCATCCATATACATGGTCTGGCCTGTCATGAAATTAGAGGCATTGCTGGCGAGAAAAATAAAAGCACCGACGATTTCCTCCGGCTCGGCAACCCGCCCCATCGGCACTTTCGCCAGCAGCAGCGTTTCCACCCCCGGCTCTGTCCGCATTATCTCCTTCCATTGCGTGGTGGCGTGCGGTCCCGGGCCGATGCAATTAACCTGGATATTGCTCTTCTCCCGCGCCAGCTCCACCGCGAACCCGCGCGAGAGTTGCGCAAGCCCACCCTTGGTCATGCCATAAATACCGCTGCCCGGATCAGCAATAATGGCGGTGAGCGAGGTCACATTGATGATTTTCCCCCCGCCCTGCCGTTTCATATAAGGAATGGCCGCCTGGCAGAGCAGGAACACGCTTTTCAGGTTTACATTGACCATATAATCAAAATCATCCGCCGAGGCGTTTTCCAGCATCCCGCGCACCGCGATGCCGGCATTATTCACCAGCACGTCGAGCCCGCCAAAATGCCGTACCGTCTCTTCCACCAGCAGCGGCAACGCGCTGAGCTTCGCAATATCCGCCGGCAGTACCAGCGCGCGGCGGCCAAGCGCTTCAATTTCTCCGGCCAGTTCCCGCAACTCCGCTTCATTGCGCGCGGCGATGGCAACATCCGCGCCAGCCCGCGCATACCCAAGCGCCACCGCCCGGCCAATGCCGCGGCTCGCACCGGTTATCAGGCAGGTTTTCCCCACAAGCCCGAATAAATCACGCAACATGTCAAAGCCCATCCATCTCATGGGTGACAAAAATCTGCCGGTTGCTGAGCGCATGCCCAACTTCGACATCCTGACCGTTGATCTCCTCCGTCAGCGCAATCTCCGCCAGCATCAGCGTCAGCTTCATGAGCCGCTCCGCCTTGGAATCCTGCTTGATCTGCGCAAAGGGAATCGTATTCAGATAATCAAGCGCCGCAGCCGCCCGCGGCGCCACCCGGGCGTAGAATTCCCGGCGTTGCGCCGCCGTGCTGTCAAAGCGGCGCTGCATGCGTTGCGCCATCGTCGCCACGGCCCAATCCTTGGCGAATGGTTCAAGGTCAGAAAAATTTTCGGGAAGAAGCGTGCTTTTTGCCATTTCCGCCACCTCATTCAGCGGCCCGCGCGGGTGCGCTAGCCATATAGTCGTTCAGCGTCTTATAGCTGTGCCGGCACATCGTCTCGCTGAGCTGAAAGTCAAAATATTTTTTCGCGCCAGAACGCATTCCCTTCTGCTGCGTGCGCAGCACGGCCAGATCCTCCGCCACCGTGTCACGGAACGCAGCAACACTATATTCCTGCGAAAAACGCTGCCCGGCATTCTTGGCCTGAGGAAACCAGATGGTGGAATGCCAGCGCGTGCGGTCCGCCGCCAGCGGGAAGAATTCATGGATGAAAAAGAAGGTCGGCGCAATATCCAGCAGCAGTGTGGGAAAAATACCGTGCACATCAAGCTGCCAATTCGGATCGCGGATCAGCTTGGCTTCGGCCGTCTGCTGCACCGCCCCCTGCGAAATAACGCCGCCATTGCGGATGGCGATGCCCTCCACCAGGTCCGGCTTGCGGTGCGGATTCCCCCAAACCCCCATCAACCTGTGCAAGCCGAAAAACTCGAAGCTGATCGGCCGCCCGCGCGGATTCGCCTCCGCCACGGAACGGTCCGCGACACTCAAATGATGCACCGAGGCGAGATGATAGGTTTCCTGAAAATTATCAATCAGGCATTTCCAGTTCACCGTCACCTCACCGCCGATCGTAAAGTACGAATCAAACCCCTGCATCGAATGTTCAAGTATTTTCGGCGCTATCGGCCCCAGGAATTCCAGCAGCGTCTGCTCCGGTTCGGGCGCAAGGTTGATGAAGATCATCGTATTCCACACTGCCACATGCACCGGCGTAAGGCCGCAATTCTTCTGGTCGAGATGGAAAAACCCCTCGCTGTCCGGAATGCTGAGCGCAGCACCGTTCAGCCCATAACGCCAGCCATGATAACGGCAATTGAACCCCTTGGCATTGCCCCGCTCCTCCCACACCACCTTGGCGGAGCGGTGCGCGCAGACATTGTGGAAAGCACGGATTTTATCATCCTTGCCGCGCGTTATCAGGATGGACGCATCAACAATGTCCCAATCCTTCACCAGAAAATCCCCTTCATTCGGAATTTCCTGCTCACGGCCAGCAAACAGCCAGGCGCGGCGGAATACCAGCTCGCGCTCCCGCTCAAATTGCGCCTCGGAATAATAAGGCTCGGTCGGGATCAACTCCGTGCCGAGCGCTTCAACATCCTTCTTCTGCACGAGCGTCATCATTTCCTCCAACCGGCCTTTCGCCGTTCGCGCTCAGGCCATCACGCCGCATTATAGCCGCCTCAGCCAGGCCTCTTGAGCATGGAAATACGCGCGCTCCGCTCAAACAAGCCCACGCCCTTTTCTCCACTCAAGGTGAAAACGGCGGCGGCATCGGCCATCTGCACGGCATCCGGCCGCGTGAAATCGGTGCCGATCAGCTCTTCCATAATGGCGACATAGGTGATGGCATGGCTGTTGCGCATCTCACCTTCCAGCACCTCCCGCTTGCCGAACGCCTCGAATTCAATACGGAAAGGCCGGTATTGGGGGTCTTCCACGGGGTCCGAGATCAGGCTGCCCGGCGGCGTGTTGGTATCGACATAACGCGGGTTGGAGATAATCTTCACCTGGTCGCGCCGCCCATCCGGCTCGGT
>JAKBAQ010000250.1 GCA_021808985.1 Pseudomonadota bacterium | reverse complement strand
TCTGGGGCGGTGGTGAACGGCACGGGCTCGGCCGCGACGGGGACGTTTATTTTCGACAACGTGGCGTCCGGCGGGACGCAGAACGTTTTGAATGTGGCGGCAGGGAGCACGGGGATGGTGCTGCAGAACCTGGGCTATGGCGACAAAATCGTGATGGGCAGCGGGAATACGCTGAGCCTGACGCTGAATAGCGGCAGCTCGACGGTTTATACGCTCACCGATGTGCATTCGAGCGGCTATACGACCGTGGTTTCCAGCAGTGTGACGCTGGCGGCGGGCGCGGCGCCGGGCGGCTTCACCAGCTCGGGCGGGACATTTTCCTATACTGGCGGGGCGCCGTGCTTTTATGCCGGCACGCGGCTGGCGGCGGCGGATGGGGAGATCGCCGTGGAGGAGATTGTGGCGGGGATGCTGCTGCGCACGGCCTCGGGCGAGCTGAAGCCGGTGCGCTGGGTTGGCCGCTCGGCGGTTTCCACCCGCTTCGCCGACCCGTTGCGGGTGCTGCCGATACGGATTAAGGCCGGGGCGCTGGCGGAGGGGGTGCCGGCGCGGGACCTGCTGGTATCGCCGGAGCATGCCATGTTCATCGGCGGGCTGCTGGTGCAGGCGGGGGCGCTGGTGAATGGGAGCAGCATTGTGCGGGAAGCCGGGGTGCCGGAGGTTTTCACCTACTACCATGTGGAGCTGGCCACCCATGAGCTGCTGCTGGCCGAGGGCGCGGCGACGGAGAGCTTTATCGACAATGTGAGCCGCATGGCGTTTGCCAACTGGGCGGAGCATGAGGCGCTGGGCGGGTGCGCGCCGATTGAGGAAATGGCCTATGCGCGGGCCAAGGCGCAGCGCCAGGTGCCGGGCGCCGTGCGCGACATGCTGGCGGCGCGGGCGCGGGCGTTTGAGGGGATTCTGGCCGCCTGAAGGCAAGACGGGGCGGGTTGGCGGAGGCCGGGGCGGTGTGATGCCGCTCCGGTTTTTCGATTTTCAGGGATATTCACGCGAGGGCTTGCGCTTCGCCTGAATCGGGGCATTTTGGCGTGAAACACTCCAAGGAGCCAGAGCATGAAAGCCAGCAGCGTTCTCGAAACCATAGGCAGGACCCCGCATATCCGCCTGGCGCGGATGTTTCCGGCGGCGCAGGTTTGGGTGAAGTCTGAGCGGACGAATCCGGGCGGGTCGATCAAGGACCGGATCGCGCTGGCGATGGTGGAGGCGGCGGAGGCTTCCGGCGCGCTGCGGCCGGGGGGGCTGATCATCGAGCCGACCTCGGGGAATACGGGCATCGGCCTGGCGCTGGTGGCGGCGGTGAAGGGGTACAGGCTGATTCTGGTGATGCCGGAGTCCATGTCGGTGGAGCGGCGGCGGCTGATGCAGGCCTATGGCGCGAGCTTTGACCTGACGCCCAAGGAATTGGGGATGAAGGGCGCCATAGCACGCGCGAGCGTGCTGGCGGCGGAGAATCCGGGCGCGTGGATTCCGCAGCAGTTCGAGAATCCGGCGAATATAGAGGTGCATGCGCGCACCACGGCGCAGGAAATTCTGGCGGATTTTCCGGAGGGGCTGGATGTGCTGATCAGCGGTGTGGGCACCGGGGGGCATATTACGGGCTGCGCGGAGACGCTGAAGCGGCATTGGCCGGATTTGCGGGTTTTCGCGGTGGAGCCGGCGCTCTCGCCGGTGATTTCAGGCGGTGCGCCGGGGCCGCATCCGATTCAGGGGATTGGCGCCGGGTTTATTCCGGCGAACCTGCATGTGGCGGCGCTGGATGGGGTGATTCAGGTGGAGGCCGAGGAGGCGCGCGAGCATGCCCGCCGCTCCGCCAGGGAGGAGGGGTTGCTGGTTGGCGTTTCCTCCGGGGCGACGCTGGCGGCGATTACCAGGAAGCTGCCGGAACTGCCCGCCGGCGCGCGGGTGCTCGGCTTCAACTATGATACCGGCGAGCGCTATCTCTCAGTGCCGGAGTTTCTGCCGGGGTGATTTGGCGGGGGTTTGACCTGAATCAATGAGCGGCGCGGGGCATCCGCGCAAAAGAGGCTCATTATGAGAGATTCAGACCTGATCGCCCGCTATGATGGCCGCGTGCCGCGTTATACGAGTTATCCGACCGCGCCGCATTTTACCCCGGGGACGGATGCGCTGAGCTATGCCGCATGGCTGGCGGAGCTGCCGGAGGGGGAGGCGGTGTCGCTTTATCTGCATGTGCCGTTCTGTGACCGGCTGTGCTTGTATTGCGGGTGCAATACCTCGGTGGTGCATCTGGAGCAGCCCAAGCGGGCCTATGCCAGGATGCTGATGCGCGAGATGGAGATGGTGGCGGCCTGCGCGGGGAGGCGGTTGCGGGTTTCGCATGTGCATTGGGGCGGGGGTACGCCCACGGTGCTGCCGCCTGATTGCCTCACCGGGATAATGGACTGCGTGCGTGAGCATTTTGAGGTGATTCCCGGGGCGGAGATCGCCATCGAGATTGACCCGGCATCGCTGCAGCCGGACCGGCTGGAGGCGCTGGCGCGCATGGGGATAAACCGCGCCAGCCTGGGCGTGCAGGATTTTGACCTGGCGGTGCAGGATGCCATCGGCCGGCACCAGAGTTTTGAGCAAACGGCCGCCTGCGCGCAGGCGTTGCGCGGGATTGGGGTGAGATCGCTCAACCTGGACCTGATTTATGGCCTGCCGCGGCAGAACGAGGAATCGCTGGAGCGGACGGCGCGCAAGGCGCTGGCGCTGCGCGCGGACCGGGTGGCCGTGTTTGGCTACGCGCATGTGCCTTGGATGAAGAAACATCAGTCGCTGATACCAGAGGATACGCTGCCGGGGGCGGCGGCGCGCTTCGCGCAGGCGAAAATGGTGCGCCGTGTGCTGGAGCGCGAGGGAGGGTATATTCCCGTGGGGCTGGACCATTTCGCCCGCCCGGGGGATGCGATGGCGGAGGCGGCGCTGGGCCGGCAGCTGCATCGCAGCTTCCAGGGCTACACCACCGATGCGGCGCCGGCGCTCATCGGCCTGGGGGCGAGCGCGATTGGCAGCCTGCCGCAGGGCTATGTGCAGAATGCCCCGACAGTGCCCGCTTATGGCGCCGCGATTGGCCAGAACAGGCTGGCGACCAGCCGGGGGGTTGCGCTCAGCCCCGATGACAGGCTGCGCCGGGCGGTGATTGAAAGTATCATGTGCGAGCTGGAGGTGGATTTGCGGGCGCAGGCCGCCGCCTTTGACGCCGACCCGGCGCCGCTGCTGGCCGATGCGCGGGCGCTGGCGGGCTTTAAGGCCGATGGGCTGGTGGAGTGGGATGGCACGCGCATTGAGGTGAACGAGGCGGGACGGCCGTTTGTGCGCAATGTGGCGGCGCTGTTTGACCGGTATCTGGCCGGGCAGGCGCAGGCGCAGACCCCGCGCCATGCCGTGGCGGTGTAGCCGCGCCGCGCGGTGCCAGGCTGGTTGAGTATTTAACGAGAAGTTAATTTAAATGATTTCCCCCGCGTGATGATCATGCGGGGGTTTTTGTGCCGGCGGGGTGGCGCTGGGGGCGTTTGGAATGCGAAACATTTGCAAAACCATGGGTGTGGCCGCGAATGATTGAAAATGCGCGCGGCAAAAAAAAGCCCTGCTCGCATTGCTGCGGCAGGGCTAGTGTGGGGAGTGTATCCGCTTTCGGATAAAGAGAATAAACGCCTGTTTGGGGCTGCGGTCGTTGACCTAGATCAAAAATGGGCGGAATT
>JAKBAQ010000029.1 GCA_021808985.1 Pseudomonadota bacterium | reverse complement strand
GCGCCAGGGCGAGGGCGGCAAACTTGCTGGCCGTATAGGCGCCGGCCTGCGCGGTGGCGAGCAGCCCCGCCATTGAAACGGTGTTAACAATATGCGCCGCCTCGCCACTGGCGCGCATTTCCGGCACAAACGTGCGCAGCGCATGCAAATGCGCATCCAGATTAATCCCGAACAGCCACCGCCAGGTCTGCGGATCTATAGCCTCCACCGGCCCGCCGGCGGTGAACACGCCGGCATTGTTGCACAAAATCCGCACCGGGCCGAACGCCTGCTCCACCCGCGCCTTCGCCTGCGGCCAGGCGGCCGGGTCGGCCACGTCGAAGCTCAGCGCCAGCGCCTGCGCGCCGCCCGCCCGCAGCCCCGCTGCCGCCTTTTCCGCCTCCGCCGCGTCGATATCCGCGATCACCACTCGCGCCCCCTCCCGCGCCAGCGCCTTGGCGATGCCAAGGCCGATCCCCCCGGCGGAGCCCGTGATCAGTGCGGTCTTGTCCCGGATATCGAACATGCGCCTCTCCCCTGCGGTTTTATTTTGCGCCGCCACCCTATCGCGCCCACTTCCATCTGGCCAGCACTAATAGTACTGATACATATCGTCACTACGTCAACTACCCCGCGCGCCGGCAACAGGCCCCGACGGGCAGCGCCCCGCGCCAACCAACCGTCCATTTCCAGGAGACCCTCCATGCCCGCGCCCATAGTCACCCACGCCAACGCCTTCGTCTCCCGCTGGAGCGTCAAGCCTGAAAAACGTGATGAATTCGTCGCCACCTTCAACGCGCTATGGCAAGGCGCCGCCGCCCAGATGGCGGAAGTCACCAACTTCGTCTTCTATGGCTGGGGCCGCGACGAGAACGAGTTCGTCGCCATCGAATCATGGAAAAGCGAGGAAATCGTCGCCATGGTCCGCCAGTCGGAGGGCTTCAAGCAAGCCGTCACCCACCTCCTCAGCTGCTCCAGCAAGCCGATGGTCATGGAGGTCTACAGCCCCTGGGAAGGCGCGCGCAGCGTCTTCAGCCTCTACCCGGCCGGCCCCTCCCAGGTTCACCCCACCTCCGGCGCCATCAACACCGTTTTCGTCTAGCAACCCGCGCCATAAACTGCCGGCACGAAACATTAAGGATAATTCTCAAAAGTTTTTTGGGGTCTGGCCCTTTTTTGCAAAAAAGGGCCAGAATCTTGGGGAGCTTTTTATAAAAAGCTCCCCAAACCCCGCAAAAATTTTTAATAGTTTCAATTTGTTGTAAGGGAAAACGCTTAAAACAGTCGCTAAGCGCGCCCCTGGCCGCTCCCCGCTCAGCCGCGCGGCGTCTGCAGCCCCTCCTGGGCGGTGGAGGCGATAAGCCTGCCCTGCCGGTCATAAATAAGCCCCCGGCACAGGTTAACCCCGTTGCGCGCATTCGGGCTTTCCGTGTCATAGAGCAGCCATTCATCGGGGCGCGCGGGGCGGTGGAACCACATGGCGTGGTCCAGGCTGGCAACCTGGAAATGCTCGTCGAGAAACACCAGCCGGTGCGGGGCGAGCGCCGCGGCGATCAGGAAGTAATCCGAGAGATAAGCCAGCACCTGCTGGTGCGCCCGCGGGTCATCCGTGCTGGCGGCGCTGGGCACGCGCACCCAGAAGCGTATGCGCGGCTCCTCGGCTCGCTCCAGAATCGCCCGCCCGGTCACCGGCCGCACCTCTATGGGGTAGACCCGCGACATGCGCGTCAGCGAGGTCGGCAGCTCAACCCCGCCCGCCCGCGCGATGCTGGCGAGGCTCTCCAGCTCTTCTGGCGGCGGCACGGCGGGTGCGGCGCACTGGTGCTCAAAACCGCCTTGCGGATGGAAGAAGGAGCAGCTCATCACAAAAATGGTTTTGCCGTTTTGCGAGGCGATGATACGGCGCGTCGAGAAGCGGCGGCCATCGCGCGCGCGCTCCACCGCGTAGCTCACCCGCGCGCTGGCCGTCCCCGCGCGCAGGAAATAGGCGTGCAGCGAATGCATGGTCAGCCCGCTTACAGTCGTGGCCGCCGCCGCCGCCGCCTGCCCCAGCACCTGGCCGCCGAACAAGGTGCCATTGAGGTTGATCTGGTTATACCGGCTGATGAACACGTCATCCCCAGCCGCCTCCAGCTCCAGCAGGGCGAGAACATCCTGTTCGGTCCAGGGCAGCGGGGCTTCATTGTTCGCGGTCATGTAATCAGCTGGTTTCCATTCATGCCGCCCGCCTATAGCCGATCGCCGCGCCCCCCGGCCAGTGGCCGGCCAAACCGCTCACCCCGCGCGCCGCGGCAGGGCCAGCAGCGCCAGTGAGAGGATCACGGGCAGAAAGCCGAGCAGATAGCCGAGCATCGGCACAACCGCTCCCCCGCTCCGGCCCAGCCCGTAGGCGAGATACGCCGCCGCCGCGCCCGCCCCCAGCGCGCACAGCGCGCGCGTTGCACCCGCCGGGCGCCACGGCGCGGCGCTCACCCCGCCCGGCGCATGCCGGCCCATGAAAAACCGCGCCCAGTCGCCATCGGCCTGGCTGATGGCGCGCAGCACATAAACGGCGATGACGATATTGCCCCACCACGCGGCCATCCACACCCAGGCGGCGGTCTCCAGCCCCCGCCCGCCGCGCTCACGGAAGATGACCCAGCCAAGGCTGAAAACCAGCCCCATCACCAGGTCATTGTCGATGAAGGTCTGCCACGGGTCGCGCATCCCGGCCAGGAACGTGTCGAACCCGACGCCATGGCCCATGCCGCTGTTGAGGCTGACATTGAGCACATTCCCGCACATGATGAGCAGCACCGCCCAGGCGGCGACCCTGATCCCCCTCACGGCTGCGTCATCCGGTAGACATACTCATTCCACTGCACTTCCTGCGAGTCGCCCCAGCCCTTGCGCCCGTCCCAGTCCCACTCCACCAGCCCGAGATGGCAATTCATGTTCGACCAGCCCGACCATGCCGTCTGCGCGATGATCCTGCCGGTCATCCGGTACGTATCCCCCGCGCTGTCCTCGAACTCATAGTCATGCGTCAGCGGCCGGCAGAGCGGAAACTCCCGCCGCGTGATCTTGCTCGCCCGCACAATCCGGCGCTGCTCGCCGCGCACCACCACCCAGCCATCGTTGAAAATGCGGGCAGGGGGCTCCATGCGCCCGGCCCAGTCCGGCGCTCGGCCCGGATCGTCATGCGAGCCGACATTGAACGCGAATTCCGCGCCAAACGTCCCCGTCACCCAGGTATAAGGCGGCAGCGGCGCATGGCTCTCCGGCCGCGCCTCCGCCCAGGAGCGGTCGCGCACCGCATGGCAATCAACCGCATATTCCTTGCCGCGCAGCAGCAGCCGCCCGGTCACATGCATAACCTGCTCAAAATGCTTGTTGTTGGCGCGCATAATCGGCGCCCCCACCGCCTTCAGCGCCACATCCACGGCGCTTTGCCGGCCCGCATCCTCAAAGCTCAGCCGCAGATGCTCCAGCGGCTTCAGCGCCTGCACCCGCAGCCCGTTGGGCAGCCTTATATCATCACCCGCCCCCACCACGGCGCTGGACATATAATCGCGCATCTCGAACAGCTCGCAGCCGAGATGGCTGATCTTCATCCCCTGATAGATGAACAGCCCCCCGGTCACGACCTTGAGGTTCGGATGCACCCAGCAATACGCATAGCAGTTGATCGCGGCCTGCGGGACGTGAAAATTCCAGAACCACGTCTCGGTGAGCGAATCCTCCGGCCCGCCAGTGCCGTGGAATAGTTCATCGCCCGGCTGATGCGTGCCAAACCCGCCGCCAAGGTTGCTGTTCCAGTCGGTGTCGTTGGCCATCATTCCCCCACGTTCCGGTCAAGATTGCTTATATACCGTATGCTAGCCACCCGTTAGCGGGCTATCAAGTACCGCGGCACGAACCGCGCCAAGCCGAATCTCTGTGCTTGCGAAGTGCTGGAAAATATAGTTAGCTAGCAACTGATAAATTCTGTGTACGAAACCGGCGCGCCTCATACAAGCCCGGGCGGACAAAACGGAGGAAAAATGGATCAAAAACTAACCGGCCGGGTGGCCGTGGTCACTGGCGCCGCGCGCGGGCAGGGCGAGGCGACGGCCCGGCTCTTCCTGGAGCATGGCGCCCGCGTTGTCCTGGCTGACATCCTGGCCCCCGAGGGCGAGGCGCTCGCCGCCACGCTGGGCGCTTCGGCGATGTTCATCCCGCTCGATACCTCCAGCGAGGAAGGCTGGTCCACCCTGCGCGCGGCGGCAACGGCCAAATGGGGCGCGCCCGATATCCTGGTCAACAATGCCGGCGTGGTCCACGCGGCCTCCATCACCGAGCTGACCAAGTCAGACTTCCAGCGTGTGCTTGACATCAACCTCATCGGCTCCTGGCTCGGCATCAAAACCCTGGCGCCCGCCATGCTCGCCGCCGGCCGTGGCGCCATTGTCAACATCTGCTCCACCTCCGCCCTGTGGGGCATGAACGGCCTCGCCGCCTACTCCGCCAGCAAATGGGCGCTGCGCGGCCTCACCAAAACCGCGGCCATGGAGCTTGGCGCCCGCGGCGTGCGCGTCAACGCGGTCTTCCCCGGCGGCATCAACACCAAGATGGGCAACATCATGGAAGCCCCGCCCGAGGAGATGAACAAATACTACCAAAACCAGCCGATCCGCCGCATCGGCGAGCCCGCCGAAGTCGCCCGCGCCAGCCTCTACCTGGTCAGTGACGACGCCTCCTACGCCTGCGGCGCCGAGCTCACCGTCGATGGCGGGATGACCCTTGGCGTCTTCAGCGAATTCCTGCCCGGCGCGCCGGACTGAACCAATCGGCATGAACGGAGACGAAGGCATGGAACTGCCAGATTTCGAGGGCTTCAGCGTCAATCTGGCCGGCAAGGTCGCCGTCGTGCTCGGCGCCTCGGCCGAGGGCGGCACCGGCTGGGCCGTGGCCGAGTCGCTGGCGCGCAACGGCGCCAAGGTGTTCGTCGGCGCGCGCAGCTTCGCGCCGCTGCAGGTGCTGGCCGCGCGCATCGGCGGCGTCGCCGTGGCGTGCGACGCCGCAGATGAAGCCCAGGTCGCCGCCCTGGCCGCCCGCGCCCTGGAGCATAACGGCAAGATCGACATCGCCGTGAACGCCGCCGGCGTGCCGGTGATGGGCATGATCGCCGACCTCCAGCAGGCCCAGCTTGATACCGCGGTGCGCGTGAACCTGTTCGGCAATTTCTATTTCGTGAAGCATATGGCGGCGGGAATCGGGCGCAACGGCGCCATCGTGCTGGTCTCCTCCATGAGCGCGACCCACCCCGTGCTGCCCCATGTCGCCTACGCCGCGGCCAAGGCCGGCACCAACTGCCTGGTGCAGTACGCGGCGCTGGAATATGGCGCGCGTAACATCCGCGTGAACGCGATCCTCCCCGGCGCCATCAAGTCAGACATGTCGCGCGAGGCCTTCGCCATCCCCGGCTTCGAGGAAGCCTACACCCGCGAGGTGCCGCTCGGGCGCATCGGCTACCCGGAGGATTTCGCCAACGCCGTGCTGTTCCTGGCCGGCCCGTCCTACGTCACGGGGCTAAGCCTGCAGGTCAATGGCGGCGCGCAGCTCACCCGCATGCCCTACCCCGATGAACTGCCCGGCGGCACCCGCGCCTACGGCTCCGGCAAGGTGCTGGGCGACCGCTGAGGCCCTGAAAGAAGGCAGGAGATATTGACCCGTATAGGAGAGTGGAATAAATAGCTTGCAAGACTACGGTACGCTTATATACCTAAATCCCGGCGGCCTCCGTGTCGCCGGCCGCACGCATCGCAAACAGGAAAAATTACGGAAAATTAGGAGAGAACGAGTAGCCGTTCATATTTAGTACGTTGACACACGGTATATAATGCGCGAATTATTTCCGCATACCGTGCGTGAAGCAAAGGCCTGGCCTTCAAGCTCAACTCCAGATGTTCCAGCGGAAAAGAGCGAGGGATCAGGCGAAGACAGGTGGTTGTGTGCTCAAGGCCCTGGCTGGGAAGCTGTTATGTTCCAGGGCTTGGTCATCGGGTGGCTTCGACAACAAAAAGGGAAGGTAAAAATGAACAAGATGTCTGACCGCAACACATTAAGGCAGAGATTGCTCGCCACAGTCGGCCGCACCGGGCTCGGGCTCGCCGGCGCCGGCGCATTGCTTATGGCGGCCGCGCCGCATCCGGCCAAGGCGCTGAACCTCTATGACGGCACCAACTACGGCAACAACCTGGAAATCAACCTGACCACGACGGTTTCCTATACCGGCCAATACCGTGTGAACAGTCCCTCGAAAGTCCTGCTCGGCAGCGATGGTGACAACAACTTCAAGCACGGCCTGGTCGGCAATCTGTTCGAGGCCGTGCCAGTGCTCGACATTCGCGACGGCAATTACGGCGCCCATTTCAGCGCCCAGCTATACCTCAACACGCCCTATCTCGGCACCAACCAGAACACGCAGACGGGCTACTCCAACGCCATCTACGTGCCCAAGCAGAACGACTTCACCTCGGCCACGCGCAATGTGGACGGCATGAACGCGCAGGTTCTCGATGCGTTCATTTTCGCCCAGCACACCTTCGCCGATGATCAGACCCTGCAATTCAAGTTCGGTCGCCAGACCCTGTTCTGGGGCCAGAGCCTGTATTTCCCGACCGACGGCATTTCCGGCGGCCAGGCGCCGATCAACGTGATCGCGGCGCAGAACGCCATCAATCCGCAAGCGCAACAGGTTTTCATGCCTGTCGGCCAGGCCGTGCTCACCTACCAGCCGCAGCCCGGCACCACCATCCAGGCCTATTACCAGTTTGAATGGGAGCACGACTACTTCCAGGGTGAAGGCGCCTACTTCAACTCCACCAACATCCTTGACAAAGGCGGCAGCTTCCTCGCTTTCGCGCCGCTTTATGGCCTCACCCGCACCAAGGACATCAACCCAGAACACCAGAACGGCCAGTTCGGCCTCTCCTTCCAGCAGGAAGTCGGCGACTGGGATCTGGGCGTCTACGGCGAGCGTTTTGACGCCAAGGCCCCCGAGGTCGGCATCGCTCCCTTCAGTTCGCCTGCCCTTGTCCCCGGCGGGCACGGCGCCATCTCCATCGGCACCTACAATCTGGTCTACCCGCGCGATACCTGGCTGGAAGGTGTGAGCTTCTCCACCAATATCGGCCCCACCAACGTGGCGGGTGAATTCTCGGTGCGCGAGCATCAGCCCCTGGTCGCCAACAATGGCGGTGCTTTCTATATATTTCCGGGGCAGAACGCCAACGGCAATCCCGGCTATCCCGTCGGCAACACATGGGATGCGCAGATTTCCGAACTCTACGTAACCCCGGCCATCCCGCTTGATCCAGGCGGCGTCACGATCACCGGCGAAGCAATCCTGAACCACCTGATCAACGTGACCAAGAACCGCTGGGCGGCCTTCCCCGGCGGCACGCAGCTCGCCACCGGCCGCCAGGCCACCGCCGGCGCGCTCGATATCAGCGTCACGCCGACATATAACGACGTCCTGCCCAACCTCCAGCTCACCTTCCCGATTGGCCTGACCTACGACTATCTGGGCCGCTCCGCGGTGGATTCGACGATCTATCACGGCACCGGCACGCTCGATGTCGGGATGACAGCGACCTACAAGGTCAACTGGATCGCCTCGCTCTCATATCAGGATTATCTGGGCAAGCCCGATCCCGTGAACAACGCGCTGGCTGACCGTGGCTTCGTCGCGCTCAATCTTCAACACACATTCTAAGACGCCAGGAGTTAAAACAAAAATGAAAAGACGCACTTTTGGTTTACTAGCGGGCACCAGCCTGGCAGCGTTGAAGGTTGGCGCCGCTCCCGCGCGCGCCGCCACGGCTGACCCCTCGCTGCTGACCACGACCCTCACCCCAACCGGCGCCGAGCGCGCCGGCAACGCCGATGGCTCCATCCCGGCCTGGACCGGCGGCATGACCACCCTGCCAGCCGGCCTGAAGCCGAACGACTACGTCCCCGAACTCTTCCCGGACGAACAGCCGGTCGTGGTGATCGACGCCAGCAACATGTCCCAGCACGCTGACCGCCTCTCCGAAGGCGTGATGGCGATGATGACCAAGTATGGCTTCAAGATCAAAGTCTACCCCACCCACCGCACCGCCGCCGCCCCGCAATATGTGTATGACAACATCGCCAAGAACGTGACGAGCGCCAGCTTCACGGCGCAAGACCCGGTGGGCGGGCGCTTTGGCTTCAAGGGCGCCTATGGCGGCGTCCCCTTCGCGATACCCGACACCTCCGCCCCGCTCACCGCCGGCGCGCAGATCATGTGGAACCACTCGGCTGACTGGCACGGCTTCTGCTTCACGGTTGACTATCAAAGCTGGTCGGTCAGCAACGGCCAGAAATCCATGGCCTATTCCGACCATAGCAGCTTCAAATTCCCCTATTACAGCCCCAACGGCTCCCTGGCGACCTTCGATGGCCGCCTCGAAATTCAGTACGATCCCTATACCGGCCCGGCGAACCTGATCGGCCAGGCCATCATCGTCTGGCAATACGCCAACCCGTACAAATACCCGCAGGAAGCCTGGGAGCTTCTCAACGGCCAGGGCCGCGTCCGCCGCGCGCCCGAGGTCTCGTTTGACACGCCAAGCCCCCAATCCAACGGCGTCGCCGGATATGACGAATATTTCGGCTTCAACGGCTCGCTTGAGCGGTATGACTGGAAGCTCCTCGGCAAAAAGGAGATGTACATCCCCTACAACAACAACGCGCTCTTTGCCGGCCCGGCGCCCGCCGCGCATCTGGATCATTTCCTCGATCCCGATCTGGTCCGCTGGGAACTGCACCGCTGCTGGGTGGTGGAAGCCACCCTGCACCCCGGCGAGCGCAACGTCCTCGCCCGCCGCCGCTATTATCACGACGAAGACACCTGGTCCGTCGGCGTGGGCGACATGTGGGACGCCAACAACAACCTCTTCAAGGTCAATCTCCTCTACAACAACTGCCGCCCCGATCTTCCGGGCGTGGTGTTCGGCAACAACTCCATCCACAACCTGCAAACCGACGACTACGTCACCGTCGCCGGCCACTGGAACCAGTCGAAGGAGCCGACGCTGATCTTCGTCAACAACATCGAGGACTCCGTGTTCGATCCGAACAACATGGCGGCCTCGGCGCAGTACTGAGGCTTAACGAAAACATATCCTGCCGCCGGCCGGCATTTTGGCCCGGCGGCCAGGTGGAGTAGACTTCCATCGGTGGTGCAGCTTCAGCAAGGCTTCGTTGAGGATGCACCACCGGCTTTTTAAAGAGGGTGGAAAGCGGCGATGCGTGTTCCGGAGCTGACAGGGTCTATGCATGAACGGCTCTAAAAATATCTTGAATCGCCGGATGCTGCTGGTCTCCGCCGCCGGTGCCGGCCTCTTCTCCCTGCTGCCGGCCACCGGGCGGGCCGCCGCCCACACCGGCATCGCCGCGCTGGACACACCCTCAATCCCGGTAAAGTCGCCAGCCTCCGTCCTGCTGGTCGCCATCAACCGCGCTGGCAACCGCCTGGTCGCCGTCGGCGAGCATGGCGTCATCATCTATTCCGACGATAACGGCCTCAGCTGGGCCCAGGGCCAGGTCCCGGTCAACGTCACGCTCACCTGCGTGGCCTTCGCCACCCCCCAGCTCGGCTGGGCCGCCGGCCATTTCGGCGTCATTCTCATCACATCCGATGCCGGCAAAACCTGGACAATGCAGCTCAACGGCATCCAGGCCAACCAGCTCACCCAGCAAGCCGCGCAAGACCCCGCCGTCGCCTCCAGCGCCTGCCCCTGCGCGGCGCTGGCCCTGGTGCGCGCCGCGCATTTCATGGATGAAGGCCCCGACAAGCCCTTTCTCTCCATGCTGGTGCTCGGCCCGCAGCACGTCATGGTCTTCGGCGCCTACCGCATGACCATGGTGACAACCGACGGCGGCAAGAGCTGGGTCGATTGGAGCCTGCATATTTACGACAAATTCAGCCACAACCTCTACGGCGCCGCGGTCATCGGGGCTGATTATTATCTCTGCGCCGAGGAAGGCCTGGTATTTTGCTCCACCGATGGCGGCAACACCTTCCTGCCGCTGGCGCCCACCTCCCCGGTCACCTTGTTCGGCATCATGGGCGCCGGAGACGGCTCGCTCATCGTCTACGGCGTCGCCGGCACCTGCCTGCGCTCCACCGATGGCGGCCAAAGCTGGACAACCATAGCCCTTGCCTCGCAGGATGACGTCACCTCCGGCCGCGTGCTGCGCTCGGGCACCGTCCTGCTCATCACCGAGGCGGGCGCGCTGTTCAAAAGCGTTGACAATGGCGCCACCTTCACGCTCGTCCCCGGTGTAACGCCGCTGCCCTTCTTCGACCTTGAGGAAGCCGCCGACAACGCGCTGATCCTCGTCGGCGGCGCGGGCGTCACCCGGCTTTCCGAAACAATTCTCAATAGCTGAGCGGGAACAGTATCTTGGCCTCCAATATTGACGATCACGCCCCTGTCATCTCGGAGATCGTGGACTTCGACCATGGTTCCGGCTCACTGGTTGAACGCCTGCTGTTCAACAACCGCCCGATCATCCTCTTCCTGTGCGCCCTGGCCACCTTGTTCTTCGGCTTCCAGGCGACTCACGTCACGCTGAACGCCAGCTTCGAGAAAATGATCCCGACGCATCAGCCCTTCATCAAGAATTTCTATAAACATTACGACGATCTGCAATCACAGGGCAACGCCATCCGCATCGCCGTCCAGGCGGACCACGGCACCATCATCAACGCCCACTATCTGGAAATGCTGAAGGAGATCAACGACAAGATCTACCTCCTCCCGAACGTCGACCGCGCCTACATGACCTCGCTCTGGACCCCCGCGACCCGCTGGGTCGCCGTCGTCAGCGACGGCCTCGCCAGCGGCCCGGTGATCGATGGCCGCTATGACGGCAGCCCCGCCCAGCTCGCCGTCGTGGCGGCCAACATAGCCAAAACCGGCCGCGTCGGCGAGCTTGTCAGCAACGACTACACCTCAAGCATGATGTACGTCCCCCTGCTGCAATATGACGGGCTGACCGGCCAAACCATCAATTACGGCCAGCTGGCCCGCGAGCTGGACCAAATCCGCGCCGAATACGCCAGCAAGGGCGTCACCATGCACATCATCGGCTTCGCCATGGTGGTCGGCGACATGATCAACAGCATCGGCAAAATCCTCATCTTCTTCGGCGTCTCCGCGCTCATCGCCACCTGCATGCTGTTCTGGTTCACCCGCTGCGTGCGCTCCACCCTGCTGGTGGTGGCCGCCTCCCTCGTCGCGGTCGTCTGGCAGATGGGCTTCCTGCCCCTCCTGGGGTTTGACCTCACCCCCTATTCCGTCCTGGTGCCCTTCCTGGTCTTCGCCATCGGCATGAGCCACGGCGCCCAGAAAATGAACGGCGTGATGCAGGATATCGGCCGCGGCGCGCACCCTCTGGTGGCCGCCCGCTACACTTTCCGCCGCCTGTTCCTGGCCGGCTTCGCCGCCCTCGTCTGCGACGCCTCCAGCTTCGCGGTGCTGCTCACCATCCGCATCGAGGCCATCCGCGAACTCGCTTTGCTCGCCAGCATCGGCGTCGGCGTGCTCATCTTCACCAACCTCATCATGCTGCCCATGACCCTGAGCTACACCGGCGTCAGCAAAAAGGCCGCCATCCGCAGCCTGCGCAACGAGGGCACGGCCACCGAGCGGGTCGATAACTGGCTCTGGAACTTCCTCGATAAATTCACAACCAGGCGCTACGCCCTGCTCGCCATCGGCTGCGCCGCGGTGTTCGGCGTGGTCGGGCTCTATGTCGGCCGCAACGTCCAGGTCGGCGATCTCAACAAAGGCGCCCCGGAGCTACGGCAAAACTCGCAATACAACCGCGACAACGCCTACATCATCAAACACTACACCACCAGCAGCGACACGCTGGTCGTCATGGTCGACACCCCCCCCGGCGACTGCATCGCCTATTCCACCCTCTACACCCTGAGCAACCTCGAATGGGAGCTCGACCAGATGCCCGAGGTGCAGTCCACCAAGTCGCTCGGCTCCTTCGCATCGCAGCTCACCATGCTCATCACCGAGAACTCGCCCAAATGGTACGCGCTGGTCAGAAACCAGGCCTTCCTGGGCGACTTCACGGAGCATCTCTCCCCCACCCAGGCGAATTTTGACTGCACCTTCGTCCCGCTCTACGTCTCGCTCACCGACCACAAAGCCAAAACCCTCACGGCGGTCATTTCCAAAATCCAGCAATTCATCGCCAACCCGCATAATCAGGGGCCTGATTTCAAAATCTCCCTGGCCGGCGGCAATGCGGGCATCGAGGCGGCAACCAACATCGTCATCCAGCAGGCGAATCACATGATGCTCCTGCTGGTCTACAGCACCGTCATCCTGTTCTGCTTCATCGTCTTCCGCTCCTGGCGCGCGGTGCTCTGCGCCGTGCTGCCGCTGGTGCTCACCTCCATCCTCGCCCAGGCGCTCATGGTCTGGCTCGGCATCGGCATCAAGGTCGCCACATTGCCGGTCATGGCGCTGGGTGTCGGCATCGGTGTTGATTACGCGCTCTACGTCCTCGGCATCGTCATCAAGCAGTTGCGTGAGGGCGCAACCCTCTCCCAGGCCTATCACCGCACGCTTCTCTTCACCGGCAAGGTCGTGCTGCTCACCGGCTTCACCCTGGCCGCCGGCGTCGTCACCTGGGTCTTCGCCCCCATCAAGTTCCAGGCCGATATGGGGCTCCTGCTCTCCTTCATGTTCCTGTGGAACATGCTGGGCGCCATGGTCCTGCTCCCCTCCCTGGCCTATTTCCTGCTGCCGCCAAGGCTGTTCCCGCAGGGCAAGGCCAAGCCTGCTGCGCTCTAAAAAGTTTTTTGGGTCTGGCCCTTTTTTGCAAAAAAGGGCCAGGATCTTGGGGCGCTTTTTATAAAAAGCGCCCCAAACCCCGCAAAAATTTTTAATAATTTCAATAAGGGAAGACGTGTAAAACGCTCGCCAAGCTTGGCGGGTTTCAGCGCCCCCGCCAGTTCGGCTTGCGCCGCTGCGCGAAGGCGCGCTTGCCCTCGGCGGCGTCCTCGCTCTCAAACAGCGCCGCCGCCGTGCTGTAGGAAGCCAGATCCATCATCGCGGCAAAGCTCGGCTGGTCAAAACTCGCATACGCCACCTGCTTGCTGCAGCGGATCGCCAGCGGCGCGCATTCGGCAATCTGCGCCGCCCACGCATTGGCCGCCGCCAGCAGCTCCGCCCCCGGCACAACCTGGTTCACAAAGCCCAGCCGCTCGCCCTCCGCCGCATCCACGCTGCGCCCGGTGAGAATCATCGACATCGCGCGTTTCGTGCCAATCGCGCGCGGCAGCCGCTGCACCCCGCCGCCCAGCGCCGCCCAGCCCACCTTCGGCTCCGGCAGCGCGAACAGCGCGCCCTGCGCCGCCACAATCAAATCGCACGCCAGCGCCAGCTCAAACCCGCCGCCCAATGCCGCCCCGTTCACCGCCGCGATCAGCGGCAGCGGATAATCCTCGCGGAAGGTCAGCCCGCCGAAACCCGAACCCGGCAGGTCAATCTTCCCGGTCTCCAGATTGTCCTTCAAATCATAGCCGGTGCAAAACGCCTTGCCCGCGCCGGTGATAATCACCGCGCGCAGCGTCGCATCGCGCGCCAGCGCGTCGAATATCCCCTCCAGCTCATAATGCGCCGCCGGATGCAGCGCGTTCATGCGCTCCGCCCGCATGAGCGTAACCGTCGCGATCCCGTTCTCGATGCCAAGGCTTGAAAATTTTTCAGTCATCATAACGTCCCTTGCGCGATTATGGCGTCCTGCCATCATGACAAAACAGGTGAACGCGTATATCGTATGCATCAGATCATTTTGGCGCAACAAACAAAGAGGGAAGTCCATGGCCAGCGATAAAATCAGGGTTGGAATCATCGGCGTGCAGCCAGACCGCAGCTGGGCGGCCATCGCGCACATCCCCGCCCTGCAAGCCCTGCCTGACTATGCGATCACCGCCCTCAGCACCACCCGGCAGGCAAGCGCTGACGCCGCGGCCGCCCGCTACGGCATCCCCCGCGCGTTCGATAACCACCAGGCCCTCGTCACCTCGCCTGATGTCGACCTCGTGGCCGTCACCGTCAAAGTCCCCCACCACCGAGAGCTGGTGCTGGCCGCGCTGCACGCCGGCAAGCACGTATATTGCGAATGGCCCCTGGGCAACGGCCTGGCCGAGGCCGAGGAAATGGCGGCGCTGGCCAAGGCCAAGGGCCTGCGCGGCATCGTCGGCCTGCAGGCGCGCATGGCCCCCCCGGTGGTTTACGCGCGTGACCTCATCGCCCAAGGCTATATTGGCGATGTGCTCTCCACCAGCCTGCTCGGCACCGGCATGGCCTGGGGCGAATATGTGGACGCCCCCAACGCCTACACGGCTGACCGTAAAAACGGCGCAACCCTGCTCACCATCCCCGTCTCCCACACGCTCGATGCGCTCTGCCACGTGCTGGGCGAGCTCACGCACGTCTCCGGCCTGCTCGCCAACCGCCGCACCTCAGAAATCCAGGTCGAAACCGGCGCCGTCCTGCCGCTCACCGCGCCTGACCAGGTGGCCCTCACCGCAACCCTGCACTCCGGCGCGGTGCTGAGCGCGCATTACCTCGGCGGCATGACCAAGGGCACCGGCCTGCTATGGGAAATCAACGGCACCCGCGGCGATCTGCGCTTCACCGCCGCCGGCGGCCACGCCCAGATTTTTGATCTCACCCTGGAAGGCGCCAACGCCGAGGCGCCGGCCATGCAGCCGCTCCCCGTGCCGGAGCATTACTATCACAGCAATCTGCGCCAGGGCCCGGCGGTGAACGTGGCCGAAGTCTACGCCCAGTTCGCGCGTGACCTGCGCGAAGGCACCTCCCTCTGCGCTGATTTCAGCCACGCCCTGCAGCGCCACCGCATGGTGGCGGCCATTGAGCGTTCGGCCGTCAGCGGCGTGCGGCAGAGCGTTTAATCGGCTTTTCAGAACGTAAGTCTGCGTACTGCATATTGCCTTATCAATTTCCGCCATTATGATGCGCATACTCTGGTTTGATCGTTTTGGGAGACATTTGATATGAGTTTACTGGAAGGCCGCGTGGCCATCGTAACCGGTTCCGGCCGTGGCGTTGGCCGCGCCTACGCCATCATGCTGGCGCAGCACGGCGCCAAGGTCTTGGTGAACGACCTCGGCTCCTCCGCAGCCGGCACCGGCGCTGATCAAACCCCGGCGCAGGAAGTCGTCGCCACCATCCAGGCCGCCGGCGGCCAGGCGGCGGTCAACACGTCTGACGTCGCCGACTGGAAAGGCGCGCAGGAGATGATCCAGCAAGCCGTGGACACGTTCGGCGGGCTCGACATCCTGATCAACAACGCCGGCATCCTGCGTGACCGCATGCTGGTGAACATGACCGAGGATGAATGGGACGCCGTGGTCCGCGTCCACATGAAGGGCACCTTCGCCCCGCTGCACCACGCCGCCAATTTCTGGCGCGCCCAGTCCAAGGCCGGCCACCCGGTTGATGCCCGGGTCATCAACACCACCTCGCACTCCGCCTTGTTCGCCAATATCGGCCAGACCAACTACGCCGCCGCCAAGGCCGGCATCGCCACCATGTCCATCGTCGCCGCGCGTGAGCTCGCCCGCATCGGCGTGACGGTGAACGCCATCGCCCCGCGCGCCAACACCCGCATGACCGAGGGCCTGCGCGAATGGACCCCCGAGCAGCTGGAGCGCCGCAAGCCGGAATGGATCGCCGCCCTCGTCACCTGGCTCGCCAGCCCGGAATCCCGGCACATCAGCGGCCGCGTGTTCGAGGCCTGGGGCAACGGCTACGCGGTCATGGAAAGCTGGCAGCACGGCCCGCACACCGAGGCCAGCCTGGACCCCACCGAGCTTGGCCCGCGCATCACTGAAATCGCCAAATACGCCCGCGCCAACGCCGGCATAGACCCCAACACCTGGCTGAACCCATAACACCACAACGCGGCGCCTGAGGGCGGGGAGGGGATGCAATGCAACTCACACCTTACGATGAATTTCCCGTCCACCAGGCGCCGCACCCTTTCAGCCACATCCCCTCCACTGACTATAACTGGGATGACGGCTATTATTTCGGCGTCTTCAGCCCCGATGAAGGCGTCTTCCTGGCCACCGGCGCGCGGGTCAACCCCAACACTGACATGATCGGCGGCTACGCCCTGCTCAATGTGCGCGGCCAGCAGACCACCCTGCGCTTCAACCGCGTCTGGCGGCGCGATTTCGCCCTGCGCATCGGCCCCTGGCGCATTGAATTCGTCGAACCCCTGAAAACCATCCGCCTGGTGCTCGAGGCCAACGCCAGCGGCATGAGCTTCGACCTGCTCTGGGAAGGCACATCCCCGGCCTTTCTTGAGGAGCACCACGTCGCCACCCATCGCGGCCGCCGCTCCACGGACCAGTCGCGCTACTCCCAGCCCGGCAAGGCCAGCGGCACGCTCCGCCTGGGCGCTCAGCAATGGGCGGTCACGCCCGAGCGCTGGAGCGGCGCGCGCGACCATAGCTGGGGCCTCTACGCAGACCGTCCGCCCCTCTCCCCGCTCGCCTCCGTGCTGCCCCCGCGTGAGGTCGATAACGGCCCCCAACGCTCCCTGCGTTTCTGGACCTGCTTCCGCACAGACCCCTATAGCGGCTTCTTCCACCTGCACGAAGACGCCTCCGGCGCCCAGGCCAAGTTCAACGATGTCTTCGGCACGCCCTTCGGCGGCAGCATCCATCGCGGCTGGGATCACCCGCCCATCCAGCTCGCCGCCGGCCGGCACGAGATCGAATTCCAGCCCGGCACCCGCATCCTCAAGCGCGCCACCCTGTTCCTGACTGACACCCAAGGCGGCGCCTGGAAGCAGATTTTCGAAGCCGCCGCCCCGCCCTGGGTGGTGCAGACCATGGGCTACCACCCCGGCAGCTGGAAGGATGGCGGCACCTTCTTCACCTATCACGGCGCCGAGGACCTCGCGCTCGAGTGGGACTCCTTCGACTTTTCCAGCCAGCCCTTCGCCTTCACCCCCTACGTGGTGCAAGGCGAGGCCGCCGCCAACAGCTTCGGCGAGGGCACCCGCAAGGGCCAGATGATCCACGGCCCCGAATATCTCGCCCGCGTCACCACCCACGCGCCTGATGGCGCCATCAGCCACGGCGCCGCCCAGGTGGAAATGTTCATCAACGGCCCCTACCACCCTTACGGCTTCGCATAACAGCCGCGCCGCCTCCGGCGCCGGCGAGGAACAACAAGAATGGATTTCACCAGCGAATGGCTTGGCCGCTACCTCACGCACCGCCTGGGCGCGCGGGTGAGGGGGCTGAGCCTGGAGAAATTCACCCGCGGCTCCTCGCGCCAGACCTGGTTCGGCAGCTACCGCGTGGAATCCACCGGCGCCGAGACCGGCATCGTCCTGCGCACCGACCATCCCGGCGGCAGTGTCGACCCCACCCCCCTCGACCAGGAATATTTCATCTATGAGCGTCTCGGCGGCGCCGGCCTGCCGGTCGCTCGCGCCCTGTTCTGGGAGGACGACCCCGCCTGGACCAGCCGCCCCTTCTACCTGCGCGAAAAAATCGAAGGCAGCTGGAACATCGCGCATTATTCCGACCCCGATCCGCGCTATGACGACCTGCGCATCGCCGTCGCCAAGGAGCACATCAAGGCCCTGGCCCAGGTCCACGCGCTGGACTGGCGCAAGCTCGGCTTCGCCGACCGCCTGCTCCCCCCGGCCGACGAATCTGACGCCGCCGCCGCCTACATTCGCGGCGTCAAGCGGCTGATGTCCGAAAAACCCGGCGAGCCGATCCCCCTCTTCTGGGAAACCTGTGAATGGCTGCTTGACCGCGCGCCCCGCGCCTCGCGCATCTGCCTCTGCAAGGGCACCAACGGGCTTGGCGAGGAAGTTTTTCGCGGCGCCACGCTCGTGGCGCTCAGCGACTGGGAGGAAGTCTCCATCAGCGACCCCGCGAGCGACTTCGCCTTCTGCCAGAATTTCTGCGACCCCATCCACCGCGATGGCCGCCAGATCTGGGGCCTGGAACAGGCGCTGGACTATTACCGCGCGGTCAGCGGCTTCACCATCACCCCCGAATCAGTGCGCGACTATCAGCTCATC
>JAKBAQ010000028.1 GCA_021808985.1 Pseudomonadota bacterium | reverse complement strand
CCGATGATCAGTTCGGCCACGGCCCCGCCCATCATCTTCTCGACCAGAAAACGGTCACCCACGCCGGTGATGGCCGCGACATTCCGGGCAATCGCCGCGGTGGCAGCACTCACGTCTCCGGCCGATTGCAGATTCAGCTTCACCGCCCCGGCCTCGGTTTTATGCGGCACCTGGTCGCTGGCGATCTTGACCACGACCGGAAACCCCAGCGCCTGCGCCGCCTCTGGCGCCTCGGCGGCGGTGACCAAGCGGGCCGCGGGAACGGGCAGACCATACGCGGCCAAAGCCCGCTTGCTCTGCCATTCGTCGAGCACGCGATCACCCGTTGCTGCCGCTCCCGGCGGATTCAGGATCAGCCGCGCCGCACCGTTGCTTGCCAGCACCTCGCGGCGGCGCTGGGCGTAACGGGCGCTGGCCCCAAGGGCGGTGAGCGCGTCGCCGACGCCCTGCAACGGCGCCACCCCGTTGGCGGCCAGCAGGTTGCGCACCGGCTCGGGCAGCAGCTCTGGAAACATGGCGGCAACGACCGCGTGTTTCCCGCTCGTCCGGCTGGCCTTTACCACCGCCTGCGCGGCATCGAGCCAGGCGGCCGGCGCATCCGCCCCGCCGCGCGGAAAATCCAGAATGAGCATCACGGTATCGAAATCAGCACTGCCCATCACCGTGTTGAAGCAGCGTTCCAGCTCCGCCGGCTTGCCCCAGATGGTGGTGTTATAATCCATCGGGTTGGAGATGCAGGCAAAGTCCGGCAACTGCGTGCGCAGGGCGCTGGCCTGCCACGCCTCCAAGGGCGGCAACCGCAGGCCCGCGATTTCCGCCACGTCGGCCGAGATGGCGGAATCACCACCCGAGCAGGTCAAAATCGCCAGATTCGGCCCCGGCGCCGGGCCGGTGATGGCGCAAAGCTTCAGCGTCTCGATCAAGGCCGGCAAAGACGCCACGCGAATAACCCCAAGCCGGTCAAACAGCGCCTGGTACAGCTCATCGGCACCCGCCAGCGAGCTGGTATGGCTCATGGTCAGCTGGGTGCCCAGCTCTGACGTGCCGGCCTTGAGCACGACCACCGGCACGCCCTGCGTCAGCGCGCGCGCCGCCGCCCGGGTGAAACCGGCGACATCGTTCAGCCCTTCGAGATACACGCCGATCGCGGTGACGCGCGGATCCTCCAGCAGGGCCTCGATATAGTCTCCAACCCCCAGCGCGGCCTGATTGCCGACACTGATGACATAGCTCAGCGGGCAGGAACGGTCAGCCATTGTGAGATTGAGGGCGATATTGCCGCTCTGGCTGATGATGGCGACGCCCTTGCCCGCCGGCTTGCCGCCGTGCAGGTCTGGCCACATGGCGGCGCCGTCGAGATAATTGAGCACGCCATAGCAGTTCGGCCCGACCAGGGCCGTGTTGCCCGCCGCCGCCACCAGCGCCTGCTGCAGTTGCGCGCCCTCGGCGCCGATTTCAGAAAATCCCGCGGCGTAGCAGATCACGCCGCCGGCACCGATGGCGGCCAACTCACCCACCGCGCCAACACTGGCGGTGCTGTTGACCGCGACGAAAGCAGCATCCGGCGGAGCGGGCAACGCGGCGATGCTGCGGTAGCAGCGCCGATTGGCAATGCTCTCATATTTGGGGTTGACCACCCAAATTTCACCGGTGAAGCCGATCGCCTCCGTGGAACGAATGGCCGGCTGCAGATTATTGCCCCCGATGAACGCAATATGACGGGGGCGCAGCAGACGCCGCAGATTTTGTTGACGTATTGACACGATCGTCCTCACCTTAAAAATTCGAGCCGCTGGGAGCGCCGGTGTTACCAGCCTGTGTAAACCTCAAGGCCGCGCCTCTTGATCTGGCCACCGATGATGACACGCTGGATTTCCGACGTGCCTTCCCAAATCCGGTCAACCCGGGTATCGCGCCACAGCCGTTCCACCGGGTTTTCCCGCATATAGCCGCGGCCGCCCAGAATCTGCACGGCACGGTCGCAGACCCGGCCCACCATCTCCGAGCAATAGAGCTTCAGCGCCGCCACCCGGGCATGGTTGAGCTTGCGCTCGCCGCCATTGTCGATCCCCCAGCAGATGCGATACAGCATGCTCTTGGCGGCCATGATCTCCACCGCCATATCCGCCAGCATGAACTCGATGCCCTGGAAATCACGGATGGTGGTGCCGAATTGCACGCGTTTGGAGGCGAACTCGTTCGCCACTTCCAGCGCCCTGGTGGCGCCGCCCACGCAGCGCGCCGCGATGCCCAGACGAGCTTCGACAAACCAGTCCTTGGTGTAGTCAAGCCCACGGCCAACTTCGCCAAGCAGCTTGTCCTCACCGACGATGACATCCTCGAAAATGAATTCAGGGTGCTTGTAGCAGAAATGATGTGTATAGCGCGGGGTGCGCTTCACCTTCACGCCCGACAGGTTCTTGTCGACAAAGAACACCGACGCCTTGGCCGGATCGCCATCGACATGCGCGTGGAGCAGAATATAATCCGCCCAGTCGCCAACAGTGACAAACCATTTCTCACCGTTGAGGCTCCAGCCGCCGGCAACCTTGGTGGCCGAGGTGCGGCACTGCGTCGGGTCGGAGCCGGCATCGGCTTCGGTGATGGCGTAACAATCGCGGCGCTTGCCCTGGCAGGTTGGGATCAGATACTCCGCCTTCTGCGCCGGGCTTGCGAATTTCATCGGATAGGAGGGCCGGAACACGGTGTCCCAGATCGCGCCGGTGACACGGCCAAGCTGCTCGTCCACCAGCATCTGCTCGAAAATATTATAGCCCTGGCCGCCATCTTCCTTGGTATGGTTCAGCGCGTTCAGCTCCCATTCCATCACCTTGCCGTTGATCGCGGTCAGGCTTTCGGGGGAAAGCCCGTCATTATCCTCGCACTCCATTTCATAAGGCTGCAACACCTGCTCGGCGAATTGCCGCGCTCTGGCCTGAAGCTCGAGATGTTTTACCGAGAGGGAAAAATCCACTTTAATCTCCTTGATGCATGCGTCAGGGTTCTCCACCGCGCGGCACGAACGCGGCGACAGCCCCCACTGGAATCACACGATGAGAAAGCCATGAAGCGGCCATTCCGGAAAAACTCAGCTGATATCGCCTATCTTCATGACGCGATGCCGCCGGCCATTCGTTCTTGAACGCTCCTGTTCTGGTGCCCGTTTAGGTCAACTTGCTCCCCCCACCCACGGGCTGATATAGAAAGAGTCCTTCTTTCACGGCAACGGCGAAAAAGGTAATCAATACATACGCTGGAGGCATGATATGGCCCATGATTTCCGACTTCCTCCCTTTTCCTCCCTAACGGCGTTTGATGCTGCGGCGCGGCATGGCTCATTCACCCTGGCGGCCCGCGAATTGAACGTCAGCCAGCCCGCCATCAGCCGCCGTGTCGCCATGTTGGAGGCCGATCTTGGCATGGCCATGTTCGCCCGGGAAATCCGCCCCCTGCGCCTTACCTCCAACGGCAAACGCCTGTTCGAGGCGTGGCAGGCCAGCATGGGGCGGCTGGAGGAGGAGGTGCAGTATCTGCGCAATGTACGCCCCAGCAGCACCATGACCATAGGTGCCAGCTCATGCTTTGCCTCCTTCTGGTTGCTGCCGCGCTGGCCGAAGCTGCAAGCCGCCTTCCCCAATCACAATTTGCGGCTGCTGACCGGCGATTTCACCGATGAGACCGACAAGCTTGATCTGCGCATTGAGTTTGGCCCGCGGCGGCCCGAGCATCTGGGGCGGATTCTGGAGGAAAAGGTGTTTTGTGTCTGCAGCCCCGCCTATCTGAACGGGCGCGTGCGCAAGCTCTCACTTGCCGAAATTCGCGAGCGGCAGCTGGTGCGGTTTGGCGACGAGCAGACCCGCTGGTATTCCTGGAAGACATGGTTCGCCGCGCTGGGGGAGAATGTTAGCGAAAGCCAGCTGAAAACCATCCAGCTTGACGATTACTCCCTGGTCATCGACGCCGCGCTGGCCAGCCAGGGCATCGCCCTGGGCTGGGACGGCTTGCTGGACCCCTTGCTGCGCAGCGGCTTGCTTGTGCGCGTGTCAGAGGAGTTGGTGCAGTCACCGCGCGGGTATCATGTGCTGTGCACCGATCCGGAGCATAATGCCGCGCGCGAGATCTGCGAGTGGATGATCCAGACCTCCTCCGTTTCCGCCTATTGACCGGCGTCAATATATGCCGCGCGGTTGGCCTCGCCTACCGCTCTTGCGGCGCCTCAGTCTCGCAGAAAACTCGCCAGCACCAGCAGGCAACCCTGCTGCGCCGCCTCGGCGCTGAACGAGCTGGGGTCACGTGCCTGCTCAAGCCAGAACCCGTCAATGACCGCCGTTAGTGTCAACGCGGCGAGGTCGCTCGCCACCGGCAGCATGCGGGCGGCACCGATCTGTTCGAACAGCCTTTTCAGCGCATCGCGATAGCCGGCATATAATTCCTTATGCGCCTTGCGGATTACCGGGTCGCTATGCACGACACTCCAGAAACCAAGCCAGACCTTCATGTTTTTGGTCGTGAAGACCGGCGGCGCGAAGCAAATCTTGATGCTCGCTTCAAGCTTTTCCAGCGGGCTGGCGGCGTTGGCCGCGGCCGCGCGCGAGGCGGCCAGGAGATCAGCGGCAAGACACTTATAGGTCTGCGCCATCAATTCATGCTTTGATTGGAAATGATGGTTGATCAGTCCACGCGAAACCTTCGCTTCTGCGCAGATGCGCTCGATGGTCGTTTCAGAATAGCTGTAGCGGGCGATGCAGCGCATCGTGGCGTCGATGATCGATCTCTGCCGCAACGCCGGCGTAGCCCGCGCGCTACGTCCTGAAAGCGCCGGTTGGCAAGAAGAGGGAGGCACGCGTTGATCCTTCATGGCTGTCAACCTAGCGAGCTATAGGCGATTTGCCCCCGCACGGCTATAGTATTCGGCTTTCAGATGTGAAACCGCCCGAAAACCCCCTGCGGTCATAAGCGCCAAAATACCTGGAGCCTGAACGAAACAGATAGCTGGGCAATCGCCCCATGCCGCAAGCCCTCATGGTGAGAAATGAGCGACCAGCCGATACGCCTTGCCGGGGAAGGTTTGCCGGACATAGGTAATTTCATCGGCCACCCGCCAGGTCCGGCGTTCCACGACAAGGCACGCAGCCCCCTTGGGAATGGCAAGAGCATTGGCAACGGCCGCCATGGCGTTGACAGCGCTGATACTATGCTCCGCCCTGGTCCATGGAACCTGAGCCACCAGCCAGGTGCTGGGGGGTGTTACGCCGAAATCGGCATCGGCGGCTTCCGGCACAACCTCCAGGTTGATAAAGCGTTCCTCCAGCGCAAAGGGTTCTGCATTCGCCAGATGCCGGCAGCGCAACACAAGCAACGCCGTGCCTTGAAAAAAATTCCGTTCATTGCTCATCTTGCCCAGCCCGTTCTGAAAGCGGCGCGAGATCAGCTCATAGCCATAGACCTCGCCCCGGCTGGTGATTTCCGATCGCATATCGGGAATTTCCAGCACGGCTGATTGAACGAGCGGATGCGCGACAAAGGAGCCAGCGCGGCGCCGGCGGGCGATCAGTCCGGCGGCCACCAAGGTGGAAATCGCCTTGTTCACGGTCATTCGCGCGCATCCATACTGCGCCACCAGCTGATGCTCGAATGGAATGCGATAGCCGGGCGGCCACTCGCCTGACAGGATCTTTCCCTCAAGATCGGCGATAATACGCTGATGCAGCGGAACAACCGGATCGGCGACGCTCATGCCAGCACTCTCTTCATCACGTCCGCGACCCAGCGTTGAATGGCAGCCATACCAAGCCGCTTGTATCGTTTCAGCGCGCGGAAATCCAGGCAACGGCACTGGACATAATGAGCCGCGCTTGATATGTATAGACATAATAATCTCTAAAGCCACCGCTCACCCCACGGAGGGACCATGCGTAGTGACCTTATCTGGCAAAATATCCGCCCGGCGCAGCCAGCACGCGCGCACGGCTTGAACCCGCCAGGACGCTTCCGGTGATACCCGCCGCCGACGGGGCGCGGCCGCTGCAGGGCCTTCGCGTGCTAGACTTCACCCGCGTGCTCGCGGGCCCCTATTGCACGGCGCTGTTGGCCGACCTCGGCGCCGATATATTGAAAATCGAGCCGCCCAGCGGTGACGATTACCGGCATATCGGCCCTTTTTATGCGGACGGATCGAGCGCCGTGTTCGAGGCGGTCAATCGCGGCAAGCGCAGCATCGTCCTCGACCTCGCAACCGCCGATCATCGCGCGATCGCGCTGGAACTGGCCCGTGACGCCGACGTCGTCGTCGAGAATTTCCGTCCTGGCGTCGCCGACAAGCTCGGCATCGGCTGGAACACGCTTTCGCAGTCCAACAACCGGCTGATCTACGCAAGCATTTCCGGCTTCGGGCAGAACGGGCCCAACGCCTTGCGGCCAGCCTATGACATCATCATCCAGGCGATGAGCGGGATCATGGCCGTCACCGGCGAGCCGGGCAACCCTCCCACGCTAATCGGCGAATCAATCGCCGATGTGGTGTCCGGCCTGTTCGGCTCCTGGGCAATTCTCGCCGCCTTGGTTGAGCGTGGCCGCACCGGCGCCGGGCGCTACATCGACATCGCGATGTTCGACGCCATGATGGCCCTGCAACCCCTTGTCTTGACCCGTTATCTCGCAACCGGCGTGGCGCCGCAAAGAATGGGCAACCGCCACGCCCTCTCCGCGCCATTCGGCGCCTTCGCCGCGCGTGATGGCACATTCGTCCTCGCTGTCCTCAACGACAAGCTCTTCACCGCGCTGACGCACATTATCGGCAAGCCGGAGCTGGCGGAAAATCCCCGCTTCGCCTCTGATTCCCAGCGTGCCCTCAACGAGGCCGCCTTGCGTGCCGAGATCGAGATCTGGTCCCGCTCCCTCACCGCCAGCGAGGCGGTTTCAGCCCTCATCGCGGCGGGCGTTCCCGCGGCGGAGGTGATGGACACGGCGCAAGCCCTGGCCTCGCCGCAGGCAACCGCCCGCCCCTTGCTGCAGGAGCTGGCCCATCCTGCCCTCGGCCAGATCTCGGTTCCCGAGCAACCCGTTCGCTTTCAGGGTGCATCACGCGGCGGCCTGAAGACGGCCCCGCGCCTTGGCGAACACACACAGGCGGCGCTGAGCGATCCGGCGCGCGCGTGGGATTGAAGGAGTCCACCCATGATCAAATTCACCGACCCCAGCGCCGATCCTGGCATTCTCGACGCAATCGAAACGTTCTGCCGCAAGGCGCTCGCCCCGCGCGCCGCTGAAATCGACGCCCAATCAATCTTCGCCACCTGCCACCTGCCGGCCCTGTCCGAGCTTGGCGTCATGGGGTTGAACCTGCCGGGGAATTATGGCGGCGCGGGCGTTGATCCGCATACGCTGTTCGAGGCCGTGGCCCTTATTTCCGGCGCCTGCGCCTCAACCGGCTCAATGCTCACCGCGCATTACCTTGCGACCGATTCGATCAAATATGGCGGCGACGACAGCCAGAAGGCCCGCTGGCTGGCCGCCGCGGCCAATGGCACCAGCCTCGGCGCCTTCGCCCTCACTGAACCGGGCGCCGGCTCAAACCCCGCCGACATGACAACAACGGCGACCCGCATCGATGGCGGCTATCGGCTCAAGGGAACCAAGCACTTCATTTCCAACGCCGGCCAGGCGGATTTCATCATCGTCTATGCCAAGACCGACATGGCCGCCGGCGCGCGGGGCATTGGCGCGTTCGTTGTCGAACCCGCGCGGGGCGGTCTGCAAATCGGCCCGGCGGAGCGCACGATGGGCCTCAGGGGCGGCCATGTTTTCGAAGTGGCGATAGACTGCGTGGTGCCCGCTGAAAACCGCCTCGGCCCCGAGGGCAGCGGCTTTCGCACCGCGCTCCGCGTGCTCGATGCCGGGCGCCTCGACATCGCGGCATCCTGTGTCGGCATCGCGGAATCCGCCTTCCACGCGGCGACAGACTGGGCCAAAACCCGGCGGGTCGGCGGTGAGCCCATCGCCACCTTCCAGGGCCTGCAATGGATGCTCGCCGACATGGCGACCGATATCGCCGCGGCGCGCGGCCTGGCCCGCGCCGCAACCCTGAAGCGCGCGGCCGGCGAGCGTTTCAGCACCGAAGCCTCAATGGCCAAACTGTTCGCCGCCGAAATGGCCGGCCGCGTCACCGACAAGGCCCTGCAGATTCATGGTGGTTACGGCTTCACCCGTGACATGCCGCTCGAACGCTACGTCCGTGATGTCAGAATCATGCGCATCTACGAGGGTTCATCCGAAATTCAGCGCAACATCATCGCCCGCGCCGTATTGGGCTGATCATCCCCAGGAGCGGCCACGGCTATCGAAACACCCGCAAATCACGTCCAATCAAAAAGGGAGCACGTCTTCATGAGTCCAGAAAAAACGGTCATTGAGCGCAGAGCCATTGATTTCATTCCCGAAAACGAGCGGCACGGCAAGGTTTTTTCCATGTTCACGCTGTTTTTCTCCGGCAACATGCAAATCACCGCGGTCGCTCTGGGCATCATTCCCATTGAACTCGGCCTCAGCCCCGGCTGGAGCATTTTTGCTCTGGTGCTGGGCAATCTGCTGGGCGGCGGCGTCATGGCCGCGCATGCCGTGCAGGGGCCGCGCATCGGCATTCCGCAGATGATCCAGAGCCGGGCGCAGTTCGGCGTGCTCGGCGCCAATCTGCCGCTCGCGCTCGTGGTGCTGATGTATCTGGGATTTTTCGCCGGCAGCGCGATCCTCGGCGGTGAAGCGCTGGCCAGCATCCTTGGCGTTTCCAGCGGCGTTGGAATCATCATCGCCAACCTGCTGACCTATCTGCTGTTCGCGTTCGGCTATGACACGATCCACCGCTGCGCGAAATGGGCGGCCTATGTTTTCGCCGGCATTTTCATTCTGGGAACGGTGCTGGCGTTCAGCAAGCTGGCCGCTCTTCCCGCCCCGCCGCACGCGGCGGCCTTCTCATTGCCCATGCTCCTCGTCGCGATTGCGATCTTCGTGGCATGGCAGATCACCTATGGCCCCTATGTCGCCGATTATTCCCGCTACATGCCGCGCGACACGTCCTCCAGCTCGATTTTCTGGACCACCTATTTCGGCTCGGTAATCGGCTCCATCTGGGCCATGCTGGTCGGCGTTTTATTGGCGACCATTGATCAAAATCTCGCTTCCTCAAACCCCACCTCCGCGTTTGCCAGCCTCTTCAGCGGCCCGTGGGCGGAATTGCGCATCATCGCGTTGCTCGTGATCCTCGCCGGGGTGGTGGTGATCAACGCCCTCAATCTCTATGGCGGCTGCCTCTCATCGCTGACGATCCTGAGTTCGAGCGCATCATTGCGGCAATCGGCGCTGCGCCATGGCAAATGGTACCGGGTCGGTCTTGGCGCGGTCGGGATGACCATCGGCAGCCTGATCGCCATCCTGGGCGCGAACAGCGTGATGGCGTATCTGAACAATCTGATGCTGATCCTGGTATATGTCTTCATCCCCTGGTCGGCGATCAATCTGACCGATTTCTTTCTCCTTCGCCACGGCGAGTACTCAGTGGCTGACATCTACAACAAGCACGGCAAATACGGCGCCTGGGGCGTGCCCGCCCTAACCGCCTTCGTGCTCGCCGTCGTGCTGGAGGTTCCGTTCATGAGCATGCCGTTCTTCACCGGCCCCATCGCCAATTATCTCGGCGGCGCTGATTTAACCTGGATCGTCGGCCTGCTGGTCGGCTCCGTCGTCTATTATGCGCTGATGCGCAGGGCGGACCATGTGCCTGCCGCGCTGAGCGAGACATTATCCAGCAAATAATTTTGCGCTCCCCTGCCCCGCCCGCGCTCAGCGGGGCAGGTTTCACCCCGGCGGCCTGCTAATCCCGCGGCATGAACAGCGAGAATATTTCCCCTTGGCTGGAAACCTGCAGCTTCGCATAGAGGTTGCGCCGATGCACCTTCACCGTCTCTGGTGAAATAGCCAGCCGCGCCGCTATGGCCTTGCTGGAATGGCCCGCCAGCAGCAGCATCGCGGTCTGCACCTCGCGGTCGGTCAGCTGCGGGCCGCAGCGGCGCAGCTGCTCCTCCAGGCTAACACCCTGATTCGGCGCCACCCCGAGCGATGAGATCTGCGGCTCCGCGGCCACCCGCATCATCGGCAGCAGCCACGGCGCATAAAGGCACAGCAGCCCGATCTCCTCATCCGTGAAACGCTGCTTGGAGCCGAGCGAGAGTGTCAGCACCCCATGCGGCGCCATGGGCAGCATGAACTGCACTTCGTCCTCGAACACATTCAGGGCAAAATAGCGCTGGTAATATTCGGTCTTGCGGAAATGCTCCGCCGCCACCTCATCCAGCCGGTACAGCCCCGGCGCAAAGCCCCCTTGCGAAAACAGATAGAACGGATCGAGCGAATAAAAGCTGCGCACATATTCAGTGAACAGCACATCCTCCACCTGGTCGCTGTCGCCCTCGTATAAAACCTGCGGAGATTGCGCCGTGCGAAAGACCATCGCCACCCAGGAATCGAACCCCACGCCGTGGCGCAGAAACGATGCCAAGCCAGGCCAGAACCCCTCGCCGCCCACATGCTCCATTACCCTGCCCAAGCGCTGGTGGAAGGCCAATTCAGAGACTGGAACCATCTACCCTCCGATCGGTATGTGTTTAACCCATCCGTGGGATGGAAAAGCCCGCAACATATCTGCCATATTCACCGTCAAGTAAATAAGCCATTTTCCTCGGCGGAGACCATAATGAATCAAAAACGCCCCCGCGGCCGGGAGCTTGGGTTGCCCCTGCCCGGCACTCCAGGACCATTGAACGCCATCACCGACGTACCCGGCATTTCCGTCGGCTTCACCACGATCATGGAGGAAACCGCCGCCGGCGCGTGCGTCCGCACCGGCGTCACCGCCATTCTTCCCAGGCCCAAGCCGCATCTTTTAAATCCCATCTGGGCTGGAACTTTTTCCATGAACGGCAATGGCGAGCTCACCGGCTGCCATTGGATCGACGAGGCCGGCTGCTTCACCGGCCCCATCGCCATCACCAACACCTGCTCGCTCGGCATGGCGCATCACGGCATCACACGCTGGCTGGCGCGGCAATTTCCCGAAGAAGTCGGCGAAACCTTCTGGCCGCTGCCGGTGGTGGGCGAAACCTTCGATGGCTGGCTGAACGACATTGCCGGGCTGCATGTCACCGAGGCTCACGTGCTCGCCGCCATTGAGAGCGCGGCCACAGGCCCGGTCGCTGAAGGCAATGTCGGCGGCGGCACCGGCATGATCACCTATGAGTTCAAGGGCGGCACCGGCACATCCTCGCGCCGCTTCACAACGCACATGGGTGAATACACGCTGGGCGCCATCGTGCAGGCCAATCATGGGCTGCGCCCGTGGCTGAAAATCTGCGGCGTGAACGTGGGCGAGATGATGCCGCAAAACCGCATCTGGCAGGAGGAACGAGGCTCCATCATCGCCATCGTCGCCACCGATGCCCCGCTTCTGCCCACGCAATTGCGCCGCGTGGCAAAGCGCATCGCCATCGGCATGGGGCGCGGCGGCACGCCATCTGGCAATAATTCAGGTGATATCTACCTCGCCTTCTCCACCGCCAACAACCAGGGGCATTTTCCAGAGCCGCGAACACTGCGCTTCGAGGCTCTCAGCAATGACGATCTGGATGCGGTGTTCATGTCCACGGTCGAGGCGGTGGACGAAGCCATCCTGAACGCCATGCTCGCCGCCGAAACCATCACGGGCAAGCACGGCCACAAGGTTCATGCCATCGACCCCGAGCACCTGCGCGCCCTGGTTCTCAAACATCATCCATAAGGGCGGCAAACGCCCAAACACCAGAACCCGGCTTTAGAGAGGTTACTCAAACAAGGAGACAGTCAATGCATGACACAACCATCCTGGCGCACAAGCCGGGGAATTTGCAGCAAAGCATGAAAATGCTCGGCACGCTGCTCATCACGCTTTCCGCCGTCACGCCGGCATCCTCGGTCTTCATCATCATTCCCGGCATCATCGCCACGGCCGGCACGGGCGCGTTTCTCAGCATGGTCATCGCGGCCTTCATCGGCGTGTGCATGGCCCTGGTCTATGCGGAGCTTTCCTCCGCCTATCCGCTCACCGGCGGCGAGTATGCCATTGTCGGGCGCGTGGTGGGGCCGCTGGCGGGGTTCATCGTCATGGGCGTCAATCTCGTCAACCTCATTCTCATCCCCGCCGTCATGGCGCTTGGCATGTCCACCTATCTCGGCGTGCTGTTCCCCAACCTGCCCACCATCCCAACGGCCATCGCCACCGTGGCGCTCACCACCCTCATCGGCATTTTAAACATTCGCTCCAACGCGCTTCTCACCGGCATTTTCCTGGTCATCGAGATTCTGGCGCTGGTGGTGCTGGTCTGGCTCGGCTTCGCGCACGCGGCCAGGCCAATCAGCAATCTCATCGCCAGCCCCGTCATCCTCAGCAATGGCGGCCTCATCCACGCGCCCATCGCCGCCATCGGCATGGCCACCTCCGTCGCCATCTTCGCCTATAACGGCTACGGCACGGCGGTTTATTTCGGTGAGGAAACGCATGACGCGCACCGCCACATCGCGCGCGCCATTCTGTGGGCGCTGGTCATCACCGTCGCGGCGGAGCTGATCCCGCTCACCGCCCTGCTCATCGGCGCGCCCGATCTCAAGAAGTTTCTCGTCTCCTCCAACATGATGGGCGATTTCATCGGCGCGCTGGGAGGCTCCGCGGTCAACACGGCGCTCAGCCTCGGCATTGCTCTTGCCATCTTCAACTCTATCATCGCCATGCTGCTGCTGGCGGCGCGGATGGTCTACAGCACCGGGCGCGACATGATCTGGCCCGCGGCGGTTTCCAAGGCCTTCATGCAAACCCACGGCAAATTCAACTCCCCCTGGGTGGCCACGGTGGTCAGCGGCGTGCTGGCGGCGCTGGCCTGCCTCGTGAACGAGAATGTCCTCTTCGTCATCACGGGCAGCGGGCTGATCCTGATCTACGGAGCACTCTGTCTCGCCGTCATCAAGGGCCGCCTGAATGGCAGCACCGCGCATGGAGAATACCGCATGCCGCTTTTCCCCCTGGCGCCCATCATCGCCATGGTGGTGATGCTGTATGTCATCTACGCCAACTGGCTGGACCCCGTGATCGGCCGCCCCAGCCTGTTCACAACACTTGGCATCTGCGCCGTCTCCATCGCCTATTACGCGGTGATGCTGCGCCGCCGCGGCGCATGGGTGCTGCGTGGGCCCGAGAATTTGTGAACAATCCCCTCCCACCACGGAAATCGGCGGGATTACACCCGCCGATTTGGCGGCAGAGGTGGGAGATACCGCTGATCTTCTTCACCCATTGCCCGATACGTTAATCGAGATGTGGCCGGTGGGACGGTCGGTCAACTCGCCCCGGAACAACGGGCCTGAGCTACTAGCGCCGGCAAGGTCTCGATTTGGCGAATAGAATATTGATATCCTTGATTTGGCACCATCGTTACAATAGTGCATAAGCAGACCATGTTCCAAACATTCACGTACGATGATCCCAACGTACTCCCTCCCGCGGCGCGGGAACATTGGGAGTTCATGGAAACCAATTCTGCCGCCGCCGTGATGAAGGCCGTGTGCCCTAGTGAGTGGCAGAATATCGTGCAGGTCCTTTCGAATTACCGACTCAGAGCCGAATACTGGCTTAAACCGGGAGGCAATCGGGGCGACATTGCCGCCCAAATTGACAGCATGTTTACAGAATTAGGCTGGAGAGAAACTCGCCTCGATCTCGAAACACGCGGTATTCTTTACTCGAAAGACAATGAGAAAATCGACGATCTTCCGCCCGTTTATCAACAGGGATACTTAGTTGATAATTTCAAAGGACGAGTTGTTCTTGATGTTGAGTGGAATGCCAAAGATGGAAACCTCGACCGTGATCTTGCGTCATACCGATCTTGGTACGAGGCTGGTGTCATTTCCGCCGGAGTTATCATCACGAAAGATAGGCTATCACTATTGAGTTTAGCCCGCCGACTCTGGGATGAATACCAGCAAACCTTACCAGCTGATCAGCAAGTAACGAAGCTACCCATCGATCTTACAACATCAACGACGACGACTTTTGATAAAGCGCGGCTACGTATGCACCGTGGCGTGATGGGAACCTGCCCGGTGCTTATTGTCGCCGCCAGCGAAAAAACCTGGGACGGAAAACCTTATTGTTAAATCAGCGGGCTTTCCGGCCGCGGGGCCTCATTGAAGTATTGGCCGTTTCCAACAGAGATCTAATCCGCTGAATAGAATAGCCAGTGTCATCCACCAGTTCTCTTACGCTGCTACCTGACTCGTAGCGTGCCTTTAGCTCCTTACTCAATGCGTCGGCTATCGGTGCCGCGATATGCTCGTTTGGAAACAGCGTAGGAAGCATGGCGCCACCGGCATACCCTTTGTGCGTCTTGCCCCGTGGCGTAATATCCTCATGCGATTCATCGCCCCATACCGTCCAATTGGGCCTGGGGTGTCTGGCAAACATCTCTAAATATGGTCCCGGAGAACAAGCCTCTATAAGTTCATATTGTTCATCCGGCTTCCGCGAATGCTCTCTTTTACGTGTCTCAATCATGTTGACCTGAGACCGACCAGGGGCAAGCGTCCTCATGGACCCCTTCACGCCGAACAGAATAAGCTCAGTGACATTCCTAAAATAGAACCCCACTCCTCGCCCATCAGGTCCTCCGTCGATTCTCCGTTTCGCCCAAACGATGTTCGAGACATAGCGAAACCCCCATGCAGCCAAAACGTCCATACCGTCTGGAAGCAGGGCATTAGGAACCCATAGATACAAATGGGCATTCTTGGCGGTGACATTTTTAACCGGCAACGCCTTGATGCCTTCAAGCGTCATCGTAGAATACCGGTCCAACCGCCGATGCTCCGGCGCAACCTTCCCGGTTCTATTTGCGAATCGCCATGGAGGATCTGCTAGAATGGTAGAGAAGCCACCAACGACCGACGGCAACGGAGCTGGCTCAAGTTCAGGGCGAAGAGGGGCGGGCCGAATCATGTTCATAGAGACTATGTGGCACACGCATAGATCTATTTAAAGATCTATTTTTGATTTTTTTTCGGGTTGATTCAGGCACTTTTGCGTGTAACGCGAACGCGCCCGCATGGCGCGCGGAAAATCAGCCATGCCAGCCCCCGCCATACGCCCCAAGCCGCGTTGCAAGTGTCTGCCCAGGTGTATGCCAAATAAATCGAAACGATTTTTTATCCAGGTTTTCTGCTGGTTACAGAAGGCCGCATGGCGGAAGAGGTGGGATTCGAACCCACGGTACGCTCACACGCACGGCGGTTTTCAAGACCGCTGCCTTAAACCACTCGGCCACCCTTCCGGCTCGGCCCGCTTCCTGCTCTGTCTGCGGCAAATAATCAAGCCGCCTCCCGCTGGCGCGTTTTCCACCCGCTGAAAAACACGCCAGCCCCATCCGCGCGAGCCATTTCACTCACATGGTCTAGCGGCTCCTGGTCTGGTAGTAGCCAACCCGCCGGCTCAGCGCCGCGCGGCGTTCCTGCGGCCCCATGCGGGCGGTCTCTGCGGGCAGGTTGCGCGCCAGCTCCGCCAGCTTCACCTTGCGCACCTGCGGCTTGGGGTAGCTGTCGGCATAGCTCCAGCGCCACAGCAGCCCGCCGGCCTTCCAGCCGCCAGTATCCAGCCAGTTCGCCACCCCCGGGTCGCTGCCGCACACCACCAGCCGCGCCCGCCCGTCCAAATCGGCGCGCACATTCGTCCCGTTCAGCGAGCTTTGCCGGAACACATAATCAATCCCCGAAAAATGCGCGTCATAGAGCTGCACGCTCCAGTAGCGCACCTCGCGCGGCAGCTCGGTCTCCAGAATCAGCGCCTCATCGGGCGCCAGCTCAAACAGATGCATCAGCGTGCGCTGGTTGGTCACCGAGCCATAGCCGGACTGGTCATCAAAAATGAACCCCTCCGCCCCGCCGCGCGCGCGCACCCCGTTCAAATACCCCAGCACCAGCTCGTTCTGCCGCGCCGCGTAGCTGGCCAGCATGGCTATTTTGCGCGCGCTCTCCCCCGCATCCAGCATCGCCGGGCCTGGCGCGCTATCCAGCCGCTCTATCGTGCATATCGGATCAGACTGCCCCGGCCCGCTGGTCCGGCTGCGATACAGCAGCGACTCGGTCTGCGGATGCATCTCATACCACGCCCCCGCATAGCCCTCGGGCCGCGCCGCGCTCAGCATGAATTCATACCGCCCCTCATCGTCGGCCGCCACCGTGGTCAGGTCAATCTCCCCCAGCGTCCGCCCGTTAATCTGCCCCAGATGCGCCCCCCCCTTGCGCATGGTTATCAGCGCCACCGGCGCGCTGCCCTTAACGCCGGAGAACCTGTAGCACCCCGCGGCCTCCACCGGCGCAAAGCGGTAAATATCGTCCGGATTGGGCGAGCCCCAGGGAAAATAGAACGAGATATGCGGCACCCAGTCCGGCGCCTCCACGCTGGTGGCGAACACCTCCGCATAGGCCAGCGCCAGCAGCATCAGCACCTGCTTGTCATAAGCCGCCCCCAGCGCCGGATCATCATAGCCAAGCCGCGCCGCCGTGGCCCGCGCCTGCGCCAGATACGCGACAACCGGCGCGAACGCCGGATCATTTTGGCTGTCTTCCATCCCATCCTCCCCCTCCCGCGCAAATTGACGCTGCGCGGCCACAAATGTAACCTAGATTACAATAACCAAGATGGAAACCTCAATATGACACCGCCGGCCAAGCTCAACCTTGACGAAATCATCCAGTCCGCCACCGGCGGGCAGCCCAGCGTCCCGCCTGACATGCTGGAAGCCCTGTGCATCCTCACCGGCTCCTGGAACCAGGACGGCAACCTCACCCCCGCCGGCGCCGCCGGCAAGCGCGCTGGGCTCATCCGCGCGCTCACCAACCGCCTGCGCCTGGAAGACGCGCTAACCGACCACCCCGCCATCGCCGCCGAGCCCATCGCCGGCCCCATCGTCATCATCGGCCTGCCACGCTCGGGCACCACCAAGCTGCACCGCATCATCGCCGCCGACCCCGGCATGCAAAAGCTCCTGCTCTGGCAGCTGCTCAGCCCCGTCCCCCTGGCCAACGCCCCACCCGCCGGGCCAGACCCGCGCATCGCCCAGGCCGAGGCCTACACCCAGGCCCTGCGCGACAACGCGCCCGACCTCTACGCCGCCCACCCGATGGCCGCCACCGAGCCGGATGAGGATATTTTCGCCCTCGAGGTCACCGGCTACAACTACATCAACTGCTCCACCGTCCCCGCCCCGGCCTACAAGGCCTGGCTTGACCAGCAATCCTTCACCCCGGTCTATCAGTGGCTCAAGCGCATCCTCCAGGTGCAGCAATATTTCGGCGGCCAGCCTGGCCGCCCCTGGGTGCTCAAGGCGCCGCAGCACATGGGCTTCCTGCCGGAGCTTTTCAGCGTCTTCCCCGACGCCACCATCGTCCACTGCCACCGCGACCCGAAAATCACCGTCGCCTCCTACATCGCCATGATCACGGCGGCGCGCCGCGGCAGCTGCGCCATCGCCGACCCCGCCGATGTCGGCCGCTACGCGCTCACATTCTGGGGCGAGCACACCCGCCGCTACCTCACCAGCCGCGCCGCCCTCGCCGCCGATCACAATTTCGTGGACCTCGCCTACAGCGCCATCGTCGCCGACAGCCTGGCCTGCGCCGAGCGCATCTACACCACCGCCGGCCTGGCCCTGCCCGCCGCCAGCCGCGCCGCCATGCACGCCTGGGAGGCATCCAACGCCCAGCACAAGCACGGCAAGCACAGCTACAATCTGGCCGACGCCAATCTCACCCCTGGCGACATCGCAAAGGAATTCGCCGAATATAGCCGCCTGTTCGGCTCCTATTTCGAGGGTGTTTTTCAATGAATGAAAAACACCCTCGTTATATTTGAGCGAGCAATTTCATTCACTTGCTCGGAACCGGGCGGTTCCGAGCAAGTGAATATTGCTCTAGCCTTGCGGTATCAGCCCGCTCGCCTCGGCAACCGCGCGGCTGCGCGCAATCGCCTCGCTCACCGCCAGCGCCGCCGCCAGCGCGCGCTGGCCGGCCTGCGCGT
>JAKBAQ010000249.1 GCA_021808985.1 Pseudomonadota bacterium | reverse complement strand
GGCTGAAGCTGGAAGTGTTTGGCGACGCCAACGACTATGTGGGCAAGGGCCTCTCCGGCGGTGTTATCGTGGTGCGTCCGGGCGCATCATCCAAGCTCAAGACCAATCTCAACACCATTGTCGGCAATACGGTACTTTACGGCGCCACCTCCGGCGCCTTGTTCGCGGCGGGTACGGCGGGCGAGCGTTTTGCCGTGCGCAACTCCGGCGCCACCGCCGTTGTGGAAGGCATGGGCTGCAATGGCTGCGAGTATATGACCGGCGGCACGGTGGTGAGCCTGGGTGAAGTGGGCGATAATTTCGGCGCCGGCTTCACGGGCGGCCTGGCCTTCATCTACGACCGCGAGAAGAAATTCGAGCTGCGGGTGAATGCCGAGACGCTGCATTGGCAGCGCGTTTCATCCGCCTATTGGGGCGGGGTGCTGAAGAACCTTGTGGAACGCCACGCGGCGGAGACCGAAAGCCGCTACGCCGCCACGCTGCTGAATGACTGGGACCGCGAGTTCCCGCATTTCTGGCAGGTGGTACCTAAGGACTTCATAAAGTACCTGCCAGTGCCGCTGGACGAGCAGGAACAAGCCGCAACGGCGTAAACCATACCGGCACCGGAAATACCCGGCGCCGGATTTTGTAACAGCCTCGCCAGAATAGCCGCAGGGCCAAATACCCTGCGGCTGCACCATGGCGCGGCGCAAATCCCCATCTTTCCTCGCATCGGCGCTGGTGTCATAATTTACCTATGCGAGTCCTGTACCACCTCCCGCTATCGCCATATTCGCGCAAGGTACGGCTCGTGCTGGCTGAAAAGCGCCTGCCATTCGACCTTAAAATCGAAAAAGTCTGGGAGCGGCAGCCATCTTATCTGGAATTGAACCCCGCCTGCACTGTACCCGCGCTGGTGGAGGATAGCGGGCTGGTCGTCCCCGATTCGCGCGTCATTTGCGAATATCTGGAAGAAGCATACCCGGATGTATGCCTGCTGCCGCGTACCTCGATGGAAGAGCGCGTGGAAACGCGCCGCCTCGTGGCGTGGTTCGACGAGAAATTCTGGGACGAGGTAGCGCGTAACCTGCTGTGGGAAAAAACACTGAAGCAATCGCTAAAGCTCGGCCCGCCGGATGCAAACGCGCTACGCGCCGGATATGCGAATTTGAAGCAGCATCTGCTCTATATTGGGTGGCTGGCGGAGCATCGCAGCTGGCTCGCCGGGTCAACCCTCACCATTGCCGATTTCGCCGCCGCCGCCATGCTCTCCAGCCTCGATTTTCTTGGCGATGTGGATTGGAGCGCCTCGCAGGCCGCGAAGGACTGGTACGCCCGCATTAAAAGCCGCCCCAGCTTCCGGGCCATATTATCCGACCGCGTGAACGGCATGGTGCCGCCGCCGCATTACGCGGATTTGGATTTCTAACCGTTATCCGCGTAAGTTTTACCCCATGCCAAACAGGCTCTAAGCTAAAAATCGCGTAAATTCAGGACGCTTACAGCGCTCCATAGCACGCTCTTGACGCCCCGCGCGCGGCCTGGGTTGATTACGCCATGAACCTACTGATTTTCGGCCTGGGCTATTCCGGCCGCGCCATTGCACGGGCGGCGGTGGCCGCTGGTTACAGCGTAGCCGCCACAACCAGGGGCGCCGCCGCGCCCGAGCCTGGGGTTACGCTCACCCCCTTCAACCACGCCCATGCGGCCATAGAGGCTGCCACCCATATCGTGGCCACCGCCGCGCCCGATGAGCATGGCGACCCCGTATTGGCCCGCTACCACGCAGCGCTGAAAGCCGCGCCGCATCTGCGCTGGATCGGCTATCTCTCCACCACCGGCGTGTATGGCGATGCAGGCGGCGCCTGGGTGGATGAAACCACCAAGCCTCATCCCGGTTCAGAACGCACACGCCGCCGCGTGGCCGCGGAGCAGGCATGGCAGCACCTCACGCGCTCCGATTCCGGCAAAATGCTGGCTGCGGAGGAGGAACGGGATTTCGCTGTCGCCATTTTCCGCCTTGCGGGAATTTACGGCCCGGGCCGCTCGATGCTGGACGATTTACGCGCAGGGCAGGGGCGGCATGTGGTCAAGCCAGGTCATTTGTTTGGGCGCATCCACCGCGATGACATCGCCCAGGGCGTGCTGGCGGCCCTACGGCTTGAAGCAGGTGGAATTTTTAACTTTAGCGATGACGAGCCCGCCGCCAGCGCCGATGTAGTATGCGAAGCCGCCCGCCTGCTGGGCACGGAGCCGCCCCCGCCCGTGCCCTTCGAAGAAGCGGCAAAAACCATGTCCCCCATGGCGCTCAGCTTCTGGGCCGATAACCGCAAAGTCTCGGCCGCGCGCACCAAGCGCGCTTTAGGGATAGAATGGCGCTACCCCACCTACCGTGAGGGGCTACGCGCCATTCTGGCCGAGGAAGCGAGCCAAACAAACGCCAGCTAGTTCAAGCCCTCTGCGGTTGAGGTTCCAGCCTCTGTCAGCACCGTTGTCAGTGCCTTGATGGCAAGTTGCGGGCTGGCATCAAAGCCCGAATAGGTAGTGTAATTATAAGCAGAATCGGGTGTTTGATCGCCTCGCGCTGAGGAATACTGGAAAACACCTTGTGCGAGGGTGGTAGCGCCGTTCGCTGCAACAAGCCGGTATTTCATCTCGATAATGGGTTGGTAAGAATTTTCGAAGGCGCATATGCAATAGCCATCCTGCACCAGCACCACGTCGAGCAGCGGCACTTGAGATTGCGGGTAAGATTTGAGGAAATCAGCACTGGGGCGTGCCACTGAAATCTGCGAGACAGTGTAACCCTCCGCTTCAAGTTGCCGCGTGATCGCATTTGTCAGGATTGTTTGAGCTGAAAAGCCGTGGTTGTTGAGAAGGCTGGTGAAATTGGCTTGGCGCTTATTTTGCGCGTTCTGCTCGATACTGCCACCAATGATGCCGCCAATGATGCCAAACTCGGGTAAAACGGCGCCCGCGGTTGTGACCGGCTTGATTGAAAGCATTGTTTCCTCAGGCGGAATATAAGGCGTGAGCAATGCGATATTCTTGCCGCCCTGGTGGTCGTAGGCCACCGTTGGGGCCAGGGGTTGCGGCGCGCAGCCCGTCACCAGCAGCGGCAGCACGATGGCCGTGATCGCTGTCCACTGGAATTCTTTTGCGATCTTGATCAAGTTCTGCCTCATCCTGTTGCGTGCAATATTTGCATCGTTATTGTATAGAAATTTCCCGACTCCGCAACGGATGGACGAATTTTTAAGTCAGCTCGGCGAGGCTCGATGTCAGCAGAGCCAGATCCTCAGGCCGTGAGAGCCGGTGGTCGCCATCCTTCACAAAGGTCAGCCGCACGGCATCGCTCTCCAGCGCCTCGGCAATGCGGAGCGAGAGTTCCCAGGGCACGGAATCATCCCGCATGCCGTGCAGAAAATGCACCGGGCAGGTGAGGGGGATTTTACCGCCCAGAACCAGATGGTTCTCGCCTTCTTCCAAAAACTTCAGCGTCCAGGGCAGCGGGTCGCCATATTCACTAGGCTGGTACAGCACGCCTTTTTCGCGCAGCTCCGCCATTTGTTCAGGTGTGATGCTGTTGCGGAGCAGGGTTTCGGTAAAATCCGCCGCCGGGGCGATGAGGATGATGCCTGTAACCGGGTTGGGCAGGCGCAGGGCGAGCAGCAGGGCAATCCATCCGCCCATCGAGGAGCCGGCGATGATAAGCGGCTGGTCCGGCACAATTTCCCGCACAATATGCGCCGCATCCGCCGCCCAGG
>JAKBAQ010000248.1 GCA_021808985.1 Pseudomonadota bacterium | reverse complement strand
GAACGAGAAGCGCGCGCTCACCCATGGGTTGCGGCCGCGTTTTGAGGGGGCGGTGGAATTCGACGATGTGACCTTCAGCTATGAAGGCGCCAAGACGCCGGCGCTGGACAAGATGAGCTTTAAAATTCCGGCGGGGACCATGCTGGGGCTGGTTGGGCGCTCCGGCTCGGGGAAATCCACCGTGACGCGGCTGCTGCAGGGCATCAACCGGGATTATTCGGGCGCCATCAAGATCGACGGCACGGATATGCGCGAGATAAACCTGCGGCATCTGCGCAAGAGCTTCGGCATGGTGCTGCAGGATAATTTCCTGTTCCGCGGCTCGGTGAAGGACAATATCATCGCCGGGCGGCCGGGGCTCTCGTTCGAGGATGCGGTGCAGGCCGCGCGGCTGGCAGGGGCGGAGGAATTCATCGAGCGCCTGCCGCACGGGTATGACACCTTTATCGAGGAAGGCTCGCCCAACCTCTCGGGTGGGCAGAGGCAGCGCCTCGCCATCGCGCGCGCGGTGATCTCGGACCCGAAGGTGCTGATCCTCGATGAGGCGACCTCGGCGCTGGACCCGGAGAGCGAGGCGCTGGTGAACGCCAACCTGCTGCGCATCGCCCAGGGGCGGACCATGGTGATCGTCTCGCACCGGCTGTCATCGCTGATTGATTGCGACCTCATCATGGTCCTGGATCGCGGCCGCACCATGGATATCGGCACGCATCACGAACTCGTCGAACGTTGCGCCATTTACCGCCATTTGTGGCTGCAGCAGAACCGCCATCTCGACCCACAAGGAAATACCAATGCCGCCGCGCCTAAGCCAACTCTTGCCTAAGGCCATCATCTCACGCAACGCGGTGGCCGGCGCGGAGACGATGCCGCTGGCGGTGCTGGAGTTTCAGTCGCCGACCGCGGCTGTCATCGCCACGCCGGTGCCTTTCGTGGGGCGCTATATCAACTGGCTTGTCAGCGCGCTCATTCTCTCGGGGCTCACCGCCTCGGGCCTGATGCCGGTTGACAAGCTCGTCACCGCCTCGGGCGCGTTGGTCTCCACCGTGCCTGATACCGTGGTGCAGGCCTTCGCCGGGGATTCGAACGCCTCCATCATCAAGAGCATCAACGTGCATGAGGGTGAGTTCGTCGCCAAGGGGCAGGTGCTGGCGACGCTGAACCCGACCTATGCCGAGGCGGACCTGACATCGCTGACCCAGCAGCAGCAGAGCTACGCCGCGCAGGTGGCGCAGCTGCAGGCCCAGGAAAACGGCACACCCTATTACGGCGACCCGAGCAACCCGGCCGCCACGCTGGCCTTGCAGACCTATAACCAGCAAATGGGCCAGTATAAATCCACCATCGAGTATTACGACCAGCAGATCAGCCAGCTGCAGACGCAGATAAAGGGATATGACGAGCAGGCGGCCTATTACCGCCAGCGCCTGAGCATTGCCGCGAATGTGGAGACGATGCGCAAGGATTTGCAGAAATTGCAGGTGGGCAGCCGGCTGGAGACGCTGGCCGCGACGGATGACCGGGTGGGCATGCAGGCCTCGCTGGAAAGCGCGATCTCCTCGGCCAAGGCGGCGGAGAAGCAGATCGCCTCGATCAGCGCCCAGCGCGACAGCGCCAACCAGCAATGGAAGGCGAATATATCGCAACAGCTGGCCACGGCGCTGAACAACCTGGCCCAGGCGCAGCAGGCGCTGGACAAGGCGAAGCTGAACAACTCATTGGTGGTGCTGACCGCGCCGCAGGATTCCATCGTGGAGTCCATTGCCTCGGTCTCGGTGGGCAGCCAGCTGCAAAGCGGGCAGAGCATCATGGAGCTGACCCCGGTGGACACGCCGCTCAGCGTGCAGGTGGATATCGATGGCTCGCAATCAGGCTATGTCGCGGTGGGCGATCCGGTGGCGATCAAGCTCATCACCCTGCCCTATCTGCAATATGGCCAGCTTTCAGGCACCGTGACCTTCATCAGCCCGCAGAGCATCAACCCGCTTGACCAGCAGGCCTATGGGGTGAATGGCGTTCCCTTCCCCAACGCGCCGCGCGATCTGTTCTACAAGGCGCAGATTTCGATCGACGTGATGAACCTGCATAATCTGCCGCGGGGCTTCCATCTGGTTCCCGGCATGCCGGTGGAGGCGGATGTTAAGGTTGGCGAGCATACGATGCTGGCCTATTTCGCGCGGCAGATTCTGCCCGTGGCGTATCAGAGCATGCATGAACCCTGAAGCCGCATGAGCATAAAGCAGGACATTGCCGACCGGGTGGCCGCGCGCAAACCGGCAAAGGCGCTGGAACGCGCGCAGGCGCTTTACGCCGAGGGGCAGTATGAGCGCGCGCTCAGGCTGTTCAGCGTGGCGGCGCAGGCCGGAATTGCCGAAGCCGAGCGCGAGGTTGGCCGGCATTACCTGACCGGGGAAGGCGTGCGGCGCAATGCCGCCGAAGCCGCGCGCTGGTTTCATCGCGCGGCGGAAAAGGGCGATGTGGTGGCCGGCCGCAATCTGGCCGGGCTTTATATGTACGGCATGCGCGACGATGCGGCCGTACATATGGGCGCCTCGCTGTTCGCGCAGGCCGCGTCGGCTGAAGCCGAGAATGTGGAGCCGGATTATGAGGCCGCGCTGCGCTGGGCGCTGCCGGCGGCGGAGGCCGGAGACACTGAGGCGCAGCTGATGGTCGGGTTCATTTATGCCAACCCGGTATGGGGGCAGCGCGATGACGCCAAGGCCCGGCCCTGGTTTGAGAAAGCCGTGCAAGCCGGGGCGCCGCAGGGGCATCTGGGCCTGGGCCTGACGATGTTGCGCCAGGCGGCGGGTGATGCGTCTGACGAGGCGGTGGCGCATTTGCGCGTGGCGGCCGATGCCGAGCTGCCCAAGGCGCATTATTACCTCGCCCTGCTTTATGAGATGGGGGTCAACCTTCCGGCGGACCCAGCGCGCGCGGCCGAGCATTACGGCATCGCCGCCAAGGCGAATATTTCCAATGCGCAGGCGAAATACGGCTTCATGCTGTTCAACGGCATCGGCATCAAGGCCAACCAGGTGGAGGGTGAATCGTGGCTGCGCCGGGCGGGGCTGGCGGGCGACCCGGAGGCGGCGGCGCTGGTTGCCGAGATTTACGCGCGCGGCGACGGCAAGCTGCCGCCCAACTATGCCGAGGCCGCCGCCTGGTTCCGCACCGCCGCGGAGCTGGGGCATAAGCACAGCGCCAGGGCGTTGGGGATGCTGTATCTCACCGGCACCGGCGTGCCGCGCAACCCGGATGAGGCCGCCATATGGTTCCGCCGCGCCGCCGAGGCGGGTGACGAGACGGCGCGGGCTGACCTCGCCTCGCTGCTGCTGAGCGGCCAGACCAGCCCCAAGCTGACCGAGCCGGCGCCGGTGCATGAATGGTTTGAACAGGCGGCGGAGACGGGCGATCTGGTCGCCGCGTTCAACTATGCTGTTTGCCTGGTCCAGGGCGTGGGGGTGGAGCGCGATGCGGCCCGCGCCGCGAAATGGATGCGCCGCGCCGCCGAGGGGGTGCTGAACGCGCAATACTGGTACGGCCTCATGCTCGCGGAAGGCAGCGGGGTGGAGGCCAACCCCGAAGAGGCGCGCGTGTGGCTGGGAAAATGCGCTGATGTAGAACTGCCGGATGGGCTGATCGCCCTGGCTGATATGCATCTGAGAGGTGCCGGCGGGCCGCGCGACCATGAGGCCGGGCGGCAGCTTTATGAGCGCGCGGCCAACCGGGGCGATGCCAGGGGCATGTTCGCGCTGGGCGCCATGTATGGCGGCGGGCAT
>JAKBAQ010000027.1:11194-18359 GCA_021808985.1 Pseudomonadota bacterium | reverse complement strand
AGCTGGATCAATTGCATTGGCTTGAGCCAGATTGATGCACGGCACCCCACTGCACCGCCAAAACCCACATAACTGATTGAAAAGCTGGCGTCCCGTAGGGGATTCGAACCCCTGTTACCGCCGTGAGAGGGCAGCGTCCTAGGCCTCTAGACGAACGGGACGAGGCATGCAGCACCTAGCCCGCAAGTCCCTCCGGGTCAAGCCGGGGCGGCGTCTGTCACAAAAAAACCCGCTGAAACTCGTCCCTGCCAGGTTTCCGCGCGCAAATACCCTGCCAGATGCAAAGGCGCCGCCCCCGCGCGTGACAAAGCCTCCGCCAGCGGCCCCTCCTTGGCGCGGAAGAGCAGCACCTTCAGCCGTCCGCCGCCCTCGCCTTCCACCATGGCGCGGATCGTAGCGCCATCCTTGCCAATCCGGTCCGCCTTCACCACCCGCGCGCGCGGCAGCACAAACAGCGGCTCATGGTTGCCCGTGCCAAACGGCCCCAGCCGCGCCACCATCTGGGCCAGCTTGGCGTCCGCGGCGCCCACCGCCAACACGCCCTCCAGCGTCAGCGCCTCAGCCCCCGGCAGGTTTGCCGCACTCGCCAGCCGCTCGTTCAAAAACCCATGAAACGCCGCCAGCGCGTCCTGCGGCGCCGAGAACCCCGCCGCCATCGCATGTCCGCCGCCCGTGCTCAGCAGCCCGCTCTGCCGCGCCGCAATCACCGCCGCCCCCAGGTCCACCCCAGGCACAGACCGTCCAGACCCCTTAGCCAACCCCTCGGTAATGCCCGCCACCAGCGCCGGCCGGTTGAATTTCTCCTTCACGCGCCCCGCCACAATCCCCACAACACCCGGGTGCCAGCCCTCCCGCGCCAGCAGAAGCACCGGATACCCGGCCTCCATCTGCGCCTGCGCCATCGCCATCGCCTCGCCCACAATCGCCGCCTCCACCGCCTGGCGCTGGCGGTTCACCTCATCCAGCGTCTGGGCAATCGCCGCGGCGGCGTCGGGGTCCTGTGTCAACAGCAGCCGCAAGCCCATGTCCGGCTCGGCAATGCGCCCCGCGGCATTAATCCGCGGCCCCAGCGCAAAGCCGCAATGCATCGGCGTGGGCGCCTCGGCCAGCTTCGCCACATCCAGCAGGGCCGCAATGCCCGGCCGCGCGCGCCTGGCCATCACGCGCAGCCCCTGCGTCACAAAGGCGCGGTTCAGCCCGGTCAGCGGCATCACGTCGCACACCGTCGCCAGCGCCACCAGGTCCAGCATCTCGCGCAGGTCCGGCTCCGCCCGGCCGTTGAAAAACCCGCGCCGCCGCAGCTCCCGCACCAGCGCAATGCACCCGATAAACGCCACCCCCGTCGCGCACAGCGTCGTCAGTCCCGAGCCGCAATCCAGCCGGTTCGGGTTCACCGTGGCGCGGATCGGCGCCTGCACCCCCTCCGTCTTGTGGTGGTCGAACACCAGCACATCGGCCATGTTATGCAGCGGCGCGAAGGCGGCATGCGCCCCCGTGCCGCAATCCACGCAAATCAGCAGCCGCGCCCCGCGCTCCGCCATGCCGCGCAGCGCCTGGCTGTTGGGCCCATAGCCCTCCAATATGCGGTCCGGCACATGGTGCACCACCTCGCAGCCCAACTCGCGCAGCAGCGTCACCATCATGGCGGCGCTGCACGCCCCGTCCACGTCATAGTCGCCAAACACCCCAACGCATTCGCCCCGCATCACGGCATCGGCCATCCGCGCGGCGGCCGCGTCCATGTCCACAATGCTGGAAGGGTCCGGCAGCATCGCCCGCAATGTCGGGTCCAGATAATCCGGCGCATCCCCGGCGCTCACCCCGCGCGCGGCCAGCATGCGGCCCACCAGCTCCGGCACGCCCAGTGCCTGCGCCAGCCCCTGCCCCACCCGGCCGGCATCTCCCGCGCGCCACACCCACCGCCGCCCGGTCAGGCTTTCTTTCACGCCCAGCGCATGCTCATCACTCATCCCTCGCTTGAATCGCGAAAACCGAGTCGGCGCAAGCGATAAGCTGCGTTAAGGAATAATCTCGTAATGCATGGTGGCGTCCACGGTAATGTGGTTGGCCTTCGTCCCCGGCGGAAACGGCGGCAACTGGTTTTCGGCGAACAAGCCCAGCCACGCCTGGTCCAAAAACGGCGATCCGGAGCCGCTCAGCATATGCAACCCGGTGACATTTCCCTTCCTGTCCACGGTGAACTCCACCTCCACATTCCCCTGCTGCCCCTGCTCCGCCGCCGCCTCCGGATAATATTTATGCTCATTCACCCATTTGCTGAGCGCCGCATCCCAATCCGCGCCAATATCCCCCTTAACCGTCAGTTCCGGCGCATTCGCCGCCTGCGCGTCAGACATCGGCAAGCTCAAATTCAGCCCCCGCGGCGCGGGCGGAACCGGCGGCGCCGGCGTGCCATAGGACATATCATTCATCACCAGATACTTGCGCGGCGCCGGAGGGCTTGGCCGCCGCACCGGCCTGGGCTGATTCTGTGGCTGCGGCGCGCTCTGCACGGTGGCCTGCGGCATGTCGGGCATGTTCAGGTTCACCTCCGTCTGCGGCGGCTGCGCCTGCTGCGGTGGCGGCGGGGCGGCTGGCGGCGGCGCCTGCGCCGGGCTGGAGGGCCCATGCACGGGGGCCTGCGGCGCCGTGGTCTGCTGCGCGCCGCCATTGTCAAACACCACCGAGATTCCCGGCGGGCTCTGCGCCGCCTCCTGCGGCTGGCGCCGCCAGGCGAACAGCAGCAAAAACGCAATCGCCAGCACATGCAGCAGCACCGCCGCCGCCCAATACCAGGGGCGCCAGCGCTGCACGCGCAACGGGGCGGCGAGAGGCTCTCCCGCCGCCAGCTCAATCAGGTCTGTGGCGCCGCTTGGCTCAGTAAGGGCCAGGTCCGGGGTAATATCCCGGAGGCGGAGGCGGGGCGCTGTAGCCGTAGCCATAAGAGGAAGGCGCAGGGCCACCTTGAATCGTCTCACCATTTCCGACCATGCATTGGGCATACGCGATGTCATAGCGGCGTTGCAGGGAATCCGCAGCAGCCTGAGTATTATTTCCCGCAACTGAAGCCCCGCCCAGCAACCCGGCGCCGGCGCCAAGCGCCGCCCCAGTCCCCACATCACCACCCAGCGAGCCAAGCGCCGCACCGGCGGCGGCACCTATCAGCGTCCCCGCCACCGCGGTCGTGGTGGCGTTGTTCTGCGCATTGGCCGCCTCCTGGCCGGCACCGCCCATGCTAGACTGCGCATAATTCCGGCAATAGGCATCATCGCGCTGAAATTCCGGAAACGTCTTCCCCGGCCCCGGCATCGCCACCACCGAAGGCCCGGTCGGCGGCGCCACCGAGCAGGCGCCCAGCGCCACAACCGGCAGCAGCGCCAGTCCAAAATTGGCCATCTTCCTGGTGAGCAACATTCTGGGCACCATCTTCAGCTCCTGCACAAGGTCCATCCCGGCTTTCCTGGGGGGTATGTAAGCGCCCGCGCCGCATCCCGCAACGCAACAACCCGGCCTCTTACAATTCGTATCGTAACGACACCTACCCCCCGATTACGGCAAAAAAGCGGAAACCTCCTACCCGCGCCCCTCGAAAAAATCCCTCACCTTGGCGAAGAATCCCTCATGCTCCGGGCTGCCCGCGCCATAGCTCTTGGACTCATGCTCAAACTCCTCCAGCAGCTCGCGCTGGCGGCGCGTCAGCTTCTGCGGCGTCTCCACCGCAACCTGGATATACATATCCCCCCGCTGCGCGCTGCGCAGCACCGAGAACCCCTTGCCCCGCAGCCGGAACTGGTCGCCCGTCTGTGTCCCCGCCGGAATTTTCACCTTCGCCGCCGTCCCGTCGATGGCCGGCACCTCAACCTCGCCGCCCAGCGCCGCCTGCGTCATGCGCAGCGGCACCCGGCAGAATATATTCGCCCCGTCGCGCTGGAAAATCGCATGCGGGCGCACGGATATATGCACATACAAATCGCCCGGCGGCGCGCCGCGCCCGCCAGCCTCGCCCTCGCCCGAGAGCCGGATGCGCGTGCCATCCTCCACCCCGGCCGGTATCTGCACCGAGAGCGTCTTCTCCCGCGGCACGGTGCCAACGCCCGCGCACACCCGGCACGGGTTGCGCACCATGCGCCCCGCGCCGCCGCAGGTCGGGCAGGTCCGCTCCACCACGAAAAACCCCTGCTGCGCGCGCACCCGCCCGGCCCCGCCGCAGGTGCCGCAAGTCTCCGCGCTGGCATTCTTGTCCGCTGATCCGCTGCCGCTGCAAGCATCGCAGGTCATGCGCGTCGGCACCCGCACATTGGTCTTCAGGCCGGTAAACGCCTCCACCATGTCGATCTCGACCTGGGTCTTGATATCCGCCCCGGTCTGCTGCTGCGCCCCGCCGCCCCGGCGTCCGCCGCCGAACATCTGTTCGAAAATATCGCCAAGCCCGCCCTCGAAGCCAAACCCCCCGGCTCCCGCGCCATTGCCGCCATTTTCAAAGGCCGCATGGCCATAGCGGTCATAGGCGCCGCGCTTCTGGTCGTCCTTCAGCACGTCGTAGGCTTCGTTCAGCTCCTTGAACTTCGCCTCCGCCTTGGCGTCGCCAGGGTTACGGTCCGGATGATACTGCATCGCCAGCCGGCGATAAGCCTTCTTCATCTCCTCGGCGCTGGCGCCGCGCTCCACCCCCAGAGTGGCGTAATAATCCTGTTTGGCCATAACGGCGACGGTTTCCTTGTCTCAACTCTATAACTGAAAAATCCCGGAGCACCGCCCCGGGATCAATTCAAGCCTCGCCACGCGCGCGGTTACGATTTCTTCTTGTCGTCAACTTCCTCGAAATCCGCATCCACGATCTTCTCGCCATCCGGCCCGCTCTGCCCGCCCTGGGTACCCTGGGCGCCTTGCGCGGCCTGCTCCTCGGCTGTCGCCTTGTACATCGCCTCGCCGAGCTTCATGGCGGATTGCGTGAGCCGCTCGCCCGCCGCCTTCAGCGCTTCCACATCGCCGCCTTCCAGCGCCGCCTTTGCCGCAGCCACCGCCGCCTCGGCCTCGCCCTTGTCCTGGGGCGCAACCTTGTCGCCGGCTTCCTTCAGCGTCTTCTCCACCTGGTTGATCATCGCTTCCGTCTGGTTGCGGGTCTCCACCGCCTCGCGCCGCACCTTGTCGGCCGCCGCGTTTTCCTCCGCCTCGCGCACCATCCGCTCGATATCGGCATCCGACAACCCGCCCGACGCCTGAATACGGATCTGCTGCTCCTTGCCGGTCGCCTTGTCCTTCGCCTGCACCGAAACAATGCCGTTCGCGTCGATATCGAACGTCACCTCGATCTGCGGCACCCCGCGCGGCGCCGAGGGAATGCCCGTAAGGTCGAAATTGCCCAGCAGCTTGTTGTCCGCGGCCATTTCGCGCTCGCCCTGGAACACCTTGATGGTCACAGCCGTCTGGCCATCATCGGCTGTCGAGAAGGTCTGGCTCTTCTTCGTCGGGATGGTCGTGTTGCGGTCGATCAGCCGGGTGAACACGCCGCCCAGCGTCTCGATCCCCAGCGAGAGCGGGGTCACGTCGAGCAGCAGCACATCCTTCACATCGCCGCGCAGCACCGCGCCCTGAATCGCCGCGCCGATGGCCACGACCTCATCCGGGTTCACATTGCGCGCCGGCTCCTTGCCGAAGAAGTTCTTCACCACCTCGATAACCTTGGGCATGCGGGTCATGCCGCCGACCAGGATCACCTCGTTGATCTCGCCGGCGCTCACGCCCGCATCCTTCAGCGCCGCCTTGCACGGCCCGAGCGTCCGCTCGATCAGGTCCTCCACCAGCGCCTCCAGCTTGGCGCGGGTCAGCTTCAGCACCAGATGCTTCGGCCCCGAAGCATCCGCGGTGATGAACGGCAGGTTGATCTCGGTCTCCTTCGAGGATGACAGCTCGATCTTCGCCTTCTCCGCGGCTTCCTTCAGCCGCTGCAGCGCCAGCTTGTCCTTGCGCAGGTCGATGCCCTGGTCCTTCTTGAACTCCTCGGCCAGATAATCGATCACCCGCGCGTCGAAATCCTCACCGCCCAGGAACGTGTCGCCGTTGGTGGATTTCACCTCGAACACGCCATCGCCCAGCTCCAGCACCGAAACGTCGAACGTCCCGCCGCCCAGGTCATACACCGCGATGGTCCCGGCGTTGCGCTTGTCCATGCCATAGGCCAGCGCCGCGGCGGTCGGCTCGTTGATGATGCGCAGCACCTCCAGCCCCGCGATCTTGCCGGCATCCTTGGTCGCCTGGCGCTGCGCGTCGTTGAAGTACGCCGGCACGGTAATCACCGCCTGCGTCACGCTCTCGCCGAGATATGCCTCCGCGGTCTCCTTCATCTTGGTCAGCACATAGGAGCTGAGCTGCGAGGGAGAATATTTTTCGCCCTTGGCCTCAACCCAGGCGTCGCCATTGTCGCCCTTCACAATATTGTACGGCACCAGCCCCTTATCCTTGGTCACGGTGGGGTCTTCATAGCGCCGGCCGATCAGGCGCTTCACCGCATAAAGCGTATTGGCCGGGTTGGTCACCGCCTGGCGCTTGGCTGACTGTCCAACCAGCCGCTCGCCCGAATCAGAGAACGCCACCATCGAGGGGGTGGTACGCGCGCCTTCCGAATTTTCGATGACGCGGACATCCTTGCCTTCCATGACCGCAACGCAGGAATTGGTGGTACCGAGGTCGATACCGATCACTTTACTCATCTTAAATAGCTCCTTTGCAGCGGATTTCCCCGGCCCGAAGCACCGAAAAAACCCCTTTGAACAACGCGTCCCATGTATTCAAACCGCACCCCCGGCACAAGAGGTTTTTTCTCCACCCGGCCATGCCGCGGCGTAAACGCTCTATCCCGCCACCCAGACAAAATCCGTAATCGCCTGCGCCAGCGCCAGGTCCCTGCGCGTCACCCCGCCCGCCGCATGCGTGGTCAGCGTAATCGCCACCTTGTTGTACGAATTTGACCAGTCAGGATGATGGTCCATCTTCTCCGCCAGCAACGCCACATGCGACATGAACGACCACGCCTCCGCGAACGACTTGAACTTGAACGATTGATGGATCGACTTTCCATCCGCCGCCAGCGCCCATTTCCCCGGCAGGGCGCCCAAATCCTCAGGCTTGAGCAGTTTCATGGCAATCACCTTTCATGGTGTTCCCC
>JAKBAQ010000027.1:0-11094 GCA_021808985.1 Pseudomonadota bacterium | reverse complement strand
TCCGCCTTTTCCTCGCGCGCCCATTCCAGCACCGCCGGGTTGGGCCAATAGCCCGCCGGGCAGGCCAGCCGCAGCGTGAAGCCAAAGCGCGCCGCCGCCTCGATCATCGAAACCGCGACATTGTTCCCATCCCCCACCCAGGCCACCACCTGCCCGGCAATCGGCCCGCGATGCTCCTCGAAGGTCATGATATCCGCCATGATCTGGCAAGGATGCGAAAGCTCGGTCAGCCCGTTGATGATCGGCACGCCGGCATGGCGGGCGAACTCATGCAGCTTGGCCGCGCGGTCGGTGCGCAGCATCACCCCATGCACGTAGCGTGAGAGCACATGCGCCGTATCGGCGATCGTCTCCCCCCGGCCGATCTGCATATCCCGCGAGGAGAGCACAATCACATCCCCGCCCAGCTCGCGCATCGCCACCTCGAAGGAAACCCGCGTCCGCGTCGAGGGTTTCTCAAAAATCAGCGCCAGCGTCTTGCCCGCCAGCGGCTTCTTGCCGTTGCGCCGCGTGGCCTTGAAGCGCGCCGCCGAATCCAGCAGAGCGCGCAGCTCCGCGCCCGAAAAATCCTTCAGGTCGAGAAAATGCCGTGGCCCGTTGGCCCGCAATTCCAGCAGCGCGCTCATTTCGCGGCAACCTCCCTGGCCGCCAGGCACCGCGCGGCCGCCCGCTCCAGCCGCGCCAGCGCCTCATCGCACTCCGCCGCGCCCACACTCAGCGGCGGTATCAGCCGCAACACATTCTCACCCGCCGCCACCGTCAGCAACCCTTCCTCCATCGCCGCCGCCTGCACCTCAGTATTGGCCACCGCGCATTTCAGCCCGCGCAGCAGCCCCACGCCGCGCACGGCCTCGAACACGCCCGGAAACCGCGCGCACAGCCCGCCCAGCGCCTCACCCAGATACGCTCCCGTCTCCTCCACCGCGGCCAGAAACCCCGGCGCCAGAATCACATCCAGCACCGCGTTCCCCGCCGCCGCGGCCAGCGGGCTGCCGCCGAATGTCGTGCCATGGCTGCCCGGCACCAGCGCCCTGGCCACGCGCTCCTTCGCCAGCACCGCCCCCATCGGAAACCCGCCGCCAATCCCCTTGGCCACGGACATCACATCCGGCTCAATCCCCGCCCATTCATGCGCAAAGAGCCGTCCCGTCCGCCCCATGCCGCACTGCACCTCGTCCAGCCCCAGCAAAATGCCATGCTCATCGCACAGCGCCCGCAGCGCCCGCAAAAACCCGGCATCGGCCGGCCGCACGCCGCCCTCGCCCTGCACCGGCTCCACCAGCACCCCCGCGGTTTGCGGCCCAATCGCCGCGCGCACCGCCGCGATATCGCCAAACGCCACATGGTCGAACCCATCCACCAGCGGCCCGAACCCGGCCAGATATTTCGCATTCCCGGTCGCCGCGATCATCGCCAGCGTGCGGCCGTGGAACGCACCCTCAAAACATATCACCCGGTAGCGCTCCGGCTGCCCGGCATCGGCGCAGGTTTTGCGCATCGCCTTCACCAGCCCCTCATTGGCCTCGGCCCCGGAGTTACAGAAGAACACCGAATCGGCGAAGCTCGCCTCAACCAGCCGCTTCGCCAGCAGCTCCGCCCCCGGCACCCGGTACAGGTTGGAGACATGGATCACCTTCGCCGCCTGCTCGGCGATCGCATTCACCAGATGCGGATGCCCATGCCCCAGCGACGAGGTCGCGATTCCCGCCCCGAAATCGAGAAACTTGCGCCCTCGCTCGTCAAACAGCCACGCCCCCTCGCCATATGCGAAGGCAATGTCGGCACGGTTGTAGTTCGGCATTAGCGCGGCGATCATGATTGTGCTTTCTAGACGGGAAAGCACGGAATACTGCGCAAATGAACCAGATTAGTCAAACCTCGGCCCGCCTCAAGCTCTCCCTGCTGGTCGCGCTGTGCGCGCTGCCCTCCTGCCTGGAGGGCTTCGCCATCATCTGGGGCGAGCGCCACGGCCTCACCGGCAAGGCCCTGCGCGACGGTCTGGATTTCTGGGCCGGCGGCTTCCTCGCCCTCAACCACCAGCTTCCCATCCTGTTTGACCACACCGCCTACCAAAGCTTCCTGCAAGGCATATACGGCAAACTGCCCTACCATCTGTGGAGCTACCCGCCCACCTACCTTCTGCTCGCCACCGCCTTCGGCTGGCTCGCCCCCTGGCACGCCGTCCTGGCGTTTGATGCATTCTCCCTCCTCGCCCTCGCCCTCGCCCTGCGCCTCGCGCAAAAATCCTGGTGGTTCACCGCCGCCGTTCTGCTCGCCCCCGCCAGCCTGGAGAGCGTGCTGGAACACCAGAACGCCGCCCTGCTCACGGCGCTCATCGGCGGCGGCCTGCTGCTCAGCGCGCGCCGCCCGCGCCTGGGCGGCATCCTCATCGGCCTCGCCACCATCAAGCCCCAGCTCGGCCTCGTGCTGCCGCTCCACCTGCTGCGCCGCGCCCCCGCCGCCTTCGCCTACGCCGCCCTGGCCGCCACCCTGCTCGCCGCCGCCTCGCTCCAGGCCCTCGGCCCCGCGGCCTGGAACGGCTTCCTCCACTTCACCAGCCCGGCCATGACCAACGTGCTCCTCACCGGCCATCCGCGCGCCTTCTCCAACGGGCTCATCAGCGTCTTCGCCCTGGCCCGCCCGCTCGGCCTGCATCCGGCCCTGCTCATCCAGGCCGCCGCCACCCTGGCCGCCATCGCCGCCGGCGCGCAAACCCGCTCCGTGCCGGCGCTGCTCATCCTCTCCGCCCTCGCCAGCCCCTACCTGCACGATTACGACCTCCTCGCCATCTCCCTGGCCGTGGCGCTCATCGTGGAATCCCGCCTGCGCACCGGCTTCGCCCCGCTTGAGCCCGTGCTCCTCTTCCTCGCCTGGTTCGGCCCCGGCCTGCTGCCCTGGGCGCCGCGATACGCGCACGCCGTCCCGCTCATCCTCGTACTGCTCTTGGCAAGCGCCTGGCGCCGTGGTGGTGTCCCCGCATGCGACTCCTCTCAGGCTCCGCCCGTCTCGCCGGCGTCACCGGCTGGCCAGTTGCCCACTCCCGTTCCCCCAGGCTCCACGGCACCTGGCTGAACCGTCATGACATTGACGGCGCCTACCTGCCCCTGCCCATCGGCCCGGCAGACCTGGCGCAAACCATCCCCGCCCTCGCCAAGGCCGGTTTCGCCGGGCTCAACGTCACCATCCCGCACAAGGTCCCGGTCATGGACCTCTGCACCCGCCTAGACCCCGCGGCCGCGCGCATCGGCGCGGTCAACACCCTGGTCTTCACCAGCAACGGCATCGAGGGCTTCAACACCGACGGCTACGGCTTCCTCGCCAACCTGCGCGCCCACGGCGTCAACCCCGCCGCCGGCCCAGCGCTCATCCTGGGCGCCGGCGGCGCCGCCCGCGCCATCGCCGCCGCCCTGCAGGACGAAGGTGCTCCCATCACCTTCTGCAACCGCACCGAGCGCAACGCCATCGCCCTGGCCGCCGCCTTCCCGCCGGCCAACGTCCTCCCCTGGGAATACCGCGCCGCCGCCCTGGGCGACCATGCCCTGCTGGTGAACACCACCTCCCTCGGCATGGTCCATCACGAACCGCTGGACATGTCCCTCAAAGCCGCCACCCCCGCCCTCGCGGTGGCTGACATCATCTACGCCCCCCTCGAGACCGACCTCATCAAAACTGCCCGCGCCCTCGGCCTCGCCGCCGTCAGCGGCCTCGGCATGCTCCTGCACCAGGCCGTTCCCGGGTTTCAGGCCTGGTTCGGCGTCACCCCCATGGTCGATGACGAGCTCTACCGCATCGTCGCCGGCGGATGATCGTCCTCGGCCTCACCGGCGGCATCGGCATGGGCAAGTCCACCGTGGCGCGCATGTTCGCCGCCCACGGCATCCCCTGCTTCAACGCCGACGAGGCGGTGCACCGCCTGCAAGCCCCGCACGGCATCGCCATCCCCGCCCTGGCCAGCGCCTTCCCCGGCACGGTGCAAAACGGCGTGCTCAACCGCGCCAGCCTCCGCGCCCTGGTCCTGGGCAACAACGCCGCCATGCGCCGCCTGGAATCCATCATGCACCCCCTGGTCCACGCGGAGGAGCGGAAATTCCGCGCCGCCGCCCGCCGCGCCCGCCGCCACGCCGTGCTGCTTGATATCCCCCTGCTCTTCGAGGCCGGCGGCCACCGCCGCGTCCAGCGCATCCTCACCGTCTCCTGCCCGCGAGACGTGCAAATCGCCCGCGTCCGCAAGCGCGGCCTGCCTCTGGCGCAGATCGAGGCCATCATCGCCCGCCAAACCCCCGACGCCGAAAAGCGCCGCCGCGCCGACCACATCATCCCCACCGGCCTGTCGAAATTCGTCGCCCTCCAGGCGGTCCGGCGCATCATCCAGGATCTCCGTAAATGACCCGCAGCGTCTTGTTTGACACCGAAACCACCGGCTTCGAACCCTTGACCGGCGACCGCGTCATTGAAATCGCCGCCATCGAGCTGATCAACGACCTTCCCACCGGCGCGCAGTTCCATGCCCTGCTCGACCCTGAGCGCGACATCCCCACCGAGAGCACCCGCGTCCACGGCATCACCAACGCCGATGTCGAGGGCAAGCCAAAATTCGCCGACATCGCCGCCCAGATGCTGGATTTCTTCGCCGCCTCCCCGCTCGTCGCCCACAACGCCCCGTTTGACTTCGCCTTCATCGACTTCGAACTCACCCGCATCGGCCGCCCCAAGCTTGACCGCGCCCGCATGGTCGACACACTGGTCCTCGCCAAATCCCGCTTCCCCGGCATGCCCAACAGCCTCGACGCCCTCTGCCGCCGCTTCGGCATAGACCTCTCCGCCCGCACCACCCACAACGCGCTGCTTGACTGTAAATTGCTGGCCGAAGTCTACGTGGAGCTAACCGGCGGCCGCCAGCGCGGCCTCACCCTGGAGACGGAGCAATCCCTCTCCTTCGCCCAATACCACCCCCCCAGCACCCGCACCCCCCGCCTCATCACCCCGGACGACCCCACCCTCACCGCCCACACCACCTTCCTCGCCAAACTCAAAAACCCGGTCTGGACCCAATAACCCCACCCCGCCCGCTCATATCGAAAAACGCCTCGAATAATCACCAAAATTCTCGAATCAAAACCAACCACCCGCCACCCCCTCACCACAAAACCGAAAAAACCGTGCCGCCATTTTGCAGCAGCAGACTGCCGCATAGTTTACAACTTACGCGACAACTGCTGTCTGAGTTGGAGGGGAAAACGTGCTGTCCGCTCAAAACCAAATAAAGCGGGTAACAGACATTCGCTTTCTGGCGAAGTGGGCCGAAAGCGGAAGTTCCGCTATAGAGGTAACACGCAGGAAAACAGCCATTTAAGAGGCAATTGAGGATGATTATGTCGTTCTGACTGGCATAAGTTCCAGTGAAAGGTCAGACACTCGAAACATGATAGCGGTATTTGGGCATCGCGGCGCGCGAGGTTTGGCGCCAGAAAACACACTGGCAGGATTTTGTCTGGCTTCACGTTTAAATTTGACGGGGGTTGAGTTCGACGTCGGTATGACGGCGGATAATGTGCCGATTGTGCACCATGACGCGCGACTGCATCGCGATATCTCCCGTAATGAAAGCGGCGCCTATGTCGGTGAGGACACCCCTTTGATCCGCTCCCTCACCTATAAGCAGTTGGCCACCTATGATGTCGGACGGTTGCGCCGAGATTCGGTTTACGCCGGCCTGTACCCAGGCCAACGGGCGCATGATGGGGCGCGGATTCCGATGCTTACCGAAGCTTTGATCGCATGCGCATCGCTCGATCTGCTGGTGGAAATCAAAACCGCTCCTGACCAGCCGGATGATACACACGCCCCAGCAGAATTGGTCGAACAGGTGTCGGGTGCTTTGTGCGCTGCGGAGGCGAGCGACAAGGCCGTGGTTTTCGCGTTTGACTGGCGGGTGTTGGAGGTGGTGGCACGGTACGCGCCGTATCTGCGGCGCGGCTGCCTGACGGACGCGAATACAGTGAGACATTCCCATCTGTGGTTTGGTTCGACCAGACTTGAGGCGTACGAACCGGAGAGACCAGGCAGCGTGCCGCGCGCCGTAGCAAGTACGGGGGCCGTTATATGGGCGCCCGACCACAGGACGCTGGACGAAACGGTGATGGCGGAGGCAAGGCGTCTGGGACTTACTGTGGTTCCGTGGACGGTCAATGAACCCGCCGATATTCAGCGTATGATCGAGTTCCAAGTGGGAGGGATTATTTCAGACGTTCCGGACAAAGTGAAAAGCATGGTTGTTGCCCAGGGTATTACACTGGCGACGCCGGGCTTTATTTCGCGGCTGCGAAAGTGATACGGGCTTATGGGTACAACGGGCCGAAAGCTGCCTAGCCGGTCTGGAGCAAAAAATATAGCAAGTTGCCATTCTCGGCACTCGGAGCCGATGCGGTCACGGTCACAGGCTCCAGAATATTCGTGCGGGACCGCGGGAAACTTATCCGGCATTGCCCGGTTGATCCGTTGACCGATGAGGTCTCTTAGCCGCGTTGTCGTAACGTCTCGCCTAGATAGTCAGCCAGAACGTGCGCGTGATTGTGTTCAATATCATGCGCGGCATAGGTCAGCGTGACCGGTCCTTGCTGCAACTGTTCCGCCAGATGAGCGAGCACCTTGCCGTTTTGCGCGAGCTCGGCGCGGTAGCGCTGCTGGAAATCCTGCCAGCGGCTGGGGTCGTGACCGAACCATTGCCGCAAACCAGGGCTCGGCGCGATGTCTTTCAGCCACAGGGTTAAGGCGGCTTTTTCCTTGCTCAGGCCGCGCGGCCACAAGCGGTCGACGAGTATGCGGGCACCGTCATCTTGGCTTGGCACTTCATAAACGCGCTTGATACGCACGGGCTTCATGTGCGGCACGGCCGTCATGGCACGGGGCCAGATGTCAGTATCTGGCGCAGCCGAGCGGGCTTACCTTTGGCCATCACATCGGCGAGGCTGTACTGGTCCAGGCTTGCAAAAAACCGTTCCACCGCTTCCTGAAAGATGCAGGTCATCCCGCAAGCCGGAGCCAGAACGCACTCGCCGCATCCGACAAGATCGACCTTGCCTTCGGTATGGCGAATCAGCGCACCGGCATTGATTTGCGCCGGCGGCCGGGCCAGGCGGATGCCCCCGCCGCGGCCGCGCAGGCTCTGCACAAACTCTGCCCCGGCCAGATCGCTCACCACCTTCATCAGGTGGTTTTGCGAGATGCCGTGCGCCAGCGCGATCTCGGCGATGGAGCATAGCCGCTCCTCATGGGTGGCCAGATAGAGCATCACTCTGACCGCGAAATCGGTGAAACGTGTCAGCCGCATGGTATCCGCCAATAGATGTATATCATTTGCATGTTTTTCCGGCTCGGTGTAAACATGCTTTCAAGATACATGTTTTAGAGCCGATTGTCATGCAGATTGATCAAGACCTCGATGAAGCCAGCCTGGCCGCTCTGGTCGAGCATTTTTATGCGCGCGTCCGGCAGGATGCGCAGCTTGGCCCGCTATTCAACGCGGCCATTGCCGACTGGCCGGGACATTTGCAAAAGCTGGCGGCCTTCTGGTCCTCGGTGATGCTCACAACCGGCCGCTATAAAGGCCAGCCCTTACCCGCGCATTTGCGCCATCAGGCGGAGATCACACCAGAGATGTTCACGCGCTGGCTGGCCCTTTGGGAAGACAGTGCCGCGGCATGCCTGCCACCGCCGCACGCCGCCGCGGTAACCGCAAAGGCGCATCGCATCGCTTCCAGCCTGCGCATGGCGCTGTTCCCCAGCCTGCCGCCGCGGTTCGGCACGCCAGTTCAGGCCGCCGCATCAAACCGGCTTTAACCACGTTTTTTCCGACACCGATCTCAAAACCCAGGAGGGGCTTTTCATGCTCACAGCCGACCAGACCGCTATTATCAAAGCCACCGTTCCCATTTTGGAATCCGGCGGCGAGACCCTGACCACGCAGTTCTACAAGATCATGCTGGGCGAGTATCCGCAGGTCCGTCCGCTCTTCAATCAGGCGCACCAAGCCAGCGGCGCCCAGCCGCGCGCTTTGGCCAATAGCGTGCTGGCCTATGCCCGTAACATCGACAAGCTCCAGGAGCTCGGCCCGCTCGCAGGGCAGATCGTTGCCAAGCATGTCGCACTTCAGGTTCTGCCTGAACATTACCCGATCGTTGGCACCTGCCTGCTGCGCGCGATCCGGGAAGTTCTGGGGCCAGACATCGCCACGGATGCGGTGATCGACGCCTGGGGGGCGGCGTATCAGCAGCTTGCGGATATACTGATCGGCGCTGAGGCGGCGCAGTACGACAAGCTTGCCGCAGCACCCGGCGGCTGGCGCGGCGCCCGCTCCTTCCGTGTTGCACGCAAGGAAGCCGAGAGTGCGGAGATTACCTCATTCTATCTGGAGCCGGCCGACGGCCAGCCGGTCGTTGACTTCACACCCGGCCAGTATCTCGGCCTGCACCTTGTCATTGACGGGCAAGAGGTGCGCCGCAACTATTCTCTCTCCGCCGCGCCGAATGGCCGCAGCTACCGGATCAGCGTGAAGCGCGAGCAGGGCGGGTTGGTCTCGACCTTCCTGCATGACAGGATCGGCGAAGGCAGCACGCTGGATGTGTTTCCGCCGGGTGGGGCATTCATTCTGCAGGATGGCACAAGCCCGCTCGTGCTGATCAGCGGCGGCGTCGGCGTGACGCCGACGCTGGCCATGGCGGAAGCTGCCTTGGCCAAGGGCAAGCGGGATGTCCTCTTTATGCATTATGCTCGGGATGGAAAAGCCCGCGCTTTCGACAAAACGCTGGCGGAATGGGCCGCGCGCTTCCCACGATTCCGGCATTTCACCGTGCTTGAGCATGGCGGTGAGGGGGAAGCGCATGCGCTGGGCCGCCCGGTGATCGAGCATCTGCAAAACTGGCTGCCGGCGGGGCTTGATTGCGACGTTTACTTCCTTGGCCCCAAACCGTTCATGGCCGCCATCAAACGGTTCCTCTCGGCCCTTGGCCTGCCCGATGAGCGCCGCCGGTACGAATTCTTCGGCCCGGCGGAGGCGCTGGAGTAAAAGCAAAGGCCAGTGTGGGGCACGACCCATGCCGGGCTTGGCATGGGTCGTGCCAACCCGGCAGTCACCTTTCTGGAAAAGACAAATTGGTGTGGTACCGTGATCGTTCCGCACCGTGGCTGGCCACATCCTCGTGCCGCACAACTCCTCTCTCCATCGCCGCGGATCGCTCAATGAACTGGTTACGACGCTTCCTGCCGCAGCAACTGCCCGCAGCCATGGTGAACGCCTGCGCGTCGCTTTTGGCGCCTTCCTGGGCATCGCCGTCACTGGTCTGGTCAGCACAGCATGGCTCGCCCCCGCGGGCGGCCTGCCCTTGCTGATCGTGCCGATAGGCGCATCCGCCGTGTTGCTGTTTGGCGTCCCGGCCAGCCCATTGGCGCAGCCTTGGTCCATCATGGGCGGCAATCTCGACGCGGCGCTGACTGGCGTGGCCTGCGCGCATCTGGTCGCCCCCCCCTGATTGCTGCCACGGCGGCGCTCAGCCTGGCGCTTGCCGCCATGTTGCTGCTGCGCTGCGTGCATCCGCCGGGCGGCGCCGTGGCCCTTACCGCCGTGCTCGGCGGGCCGCATGTTCTGGCGCTTGGCTTTGGGTTTGTCCTGGTGCCCGTGGGGGTAAATTCGCTACTGCTGACCCTGGTGGCGATTGCCTACAACAACGCCACCGGCCATTCCTGCCCGCATTGCGCCCATGGGCCGGTACATCCGCATCCACCGGTGACGCGCCTGCCCTTGCCGCAAGCGGAGATCGACGAGGTGCTAGCCGATTATGGCGACACAATCGACATCAGCCGGGACGATCTCGAAGCCCTGTTCCAGGAGCTTCTCGGCCGCGCACAAAACGGGCAATCCAAAGCACATAACGCATGATATGTTCGCGCGGCAGTGAAAAGGCAGCCGCGCGTTACGGCGGCAGCCTTGATCGCAGCTTTACCCTTCGAGGATATCGCGTTTCTTTTGCAGATATTCCTCGCGATTGATCTCGCCGCGGGCATAGCGCTCATCAAGCGCATGCAGCCCCGCCGAATTCGCCCGGCTATGGGGTTGCGGTTGATGCGGCACATGCGATGTCCAGGCTGAGGCTCGGAAAATAAACACGAGAAGAGCAACAACGATAACCGCGCCAAAAATCATCATGATCCAGCCGCCTCCGCCATATCCCATCATGGGGCCGCCGCCCCAGCCGCCCATCATCCACGGGCCGGGGCCATAACCTTGCCCCCAGCCGGGGCCGGGTTGCGCAAATGCCGAGCCCGCAAAGAGTGCGACGGCGATAACGGAAAAAAACCGGATGGCGGAGAGACAATGCTTGACCATGTGAGACATGAAAGCATGGTGCATCCCGCACGACATTGACCAGCATCAAACCTGTCGCGCGGCACCGTACGGGTGTATGAGACTCAAGATTTTGCCGCAGCCGCCATATCGGCGATCACCGCCTTCAGCTGGTCCCGCACGTTCCGCGCAACCTCGCCCAGGGCGGGGTTATCGATCGCCTGCATCGAAGCCACGGGATCAACCGCCGATATTTCGACCATGCCGTCATCGCGCTCCTGCAGGATGACATTGCAAGGCAACATCGTGCCGATCTTGTCCTCGGCCTGCAACGCCTTATACGCCATCTGCGGATTGCAGGCGCCCAAAATCTGGTAAGGCCTGAAATCGACGCCAAGCTTGTCCTTCAACGTTGTTTGCACGTCGATAGACGTGAGCATACCGAAGCCATGTTGTTTCAAAACGGCTTTGGTTTTTTCCACGGCCTCTTCGAAGGACTGCCATATGGTCGCTGAAAAATGATAGGTCATGGGCTTTTCTCCTCCTGTCTCTGTCTGCGTGTTTTACCTTCAAATAAACCATGTGGCACGCCTGACCCAGCTGGATTAAACGGCAGCTTTAGGGAAACCCTCTCGTATTCAGGAACGACCAGAAAGGGCGCGTCACGGTTACAAAGGCTGAAGCCACGATAGCCGTTATTGCACGGAGCAAAGCTCTGGGAAAAATTGCTACGCGAACCGCTTGGCCCCCGCGAC
>JAKBAQ010000247.1 GCA_021808985.1 Pseudomonadota bacterium | reverse complement strand
GCGCGCAAGAAGCGTTACGGCTTGCAGACGATGTGCGAAGGCGGCGGGATTGCCAATGTCACCATCATCGAGGCGGTTTAAGCGACTGTTTTATAAAAAGCTCCCCGAGATTCTGGCCCTTTTTTGTAAAAAAGGGCCAGACCCCAAAAAACTTTTTAGAATTTTTCTTAATATTTTTGCAGAGACGGTTAAAAAAATCTCTAAATTCCCAGCGCGGCCTTCACCAGAATATTGCGCTGGATCTCGTTGGAGCCGGCATAGATGGAGCCGGCGCGCTCATTAAAATAACGCAACGGCGCCACCTGGGCGGCGCGCGGCCCGGCGTTGCGCGCGGCATGCGGGTAGCTCACCGGCCCACCCGGCACGCCGGCCTCCGGCCGGTAGCCTCGGCCCCATTTTCCGGCGGCTTCCAGGCTGAGCTCCGTCATCAGCTGGCGCAGCTCCGTGCCGGTGATCTTCATCACCGAAGCCGCGATGCCCGGCGCGCCACCCGCCGAGAGGGCGGACATGGCGCGCAGCTCGAACATTTCCAGGGCTGAAATGCGGATCGCGGCATCGGCGAGCTTGGCGGAAAATGCGGGATCATCCAGCATGCCTGGCGGGCAGGCGGCGCGCAGCTGCTCCAGCATCACCTGCAATTCCGGCGCGTAGGCGGTGCCGCCGCGCTCAAATTCCAGCAGATATTTGGCGACATGCCAGCCCCCGCCAATCTCGCCAACCACATTTGCCACCGGCACGCGCACATCGGTGAAGAAGATCTCGTTCTGGATATGCTCGCCGGTGAGCGAGATGATCGGCCGCACCTCGATGCCGGGCGAACGCATGTCAATGAGCAGGAAGCTGATGCCCTTCTGCGGCCTGTCCTCGGTGGAGCTACGCACCAGGCAGAAAATCCAGTTCGCCACGTCCGCATGCGTCGTCCAGATTTTCTGGCCGTTGCAAATGAAATTGTCTCCCTCGCGTCGCGCGGACATTTTCAGCGAGGCGAGGTCGGAGCCGGAATTTGGCTCGGAGTAGCCCTGGCACCAGAAGATCTCGCCGCTCAGCGTGCGCGGCAGAAAATAGTCCTTTTGCGCCTTGCTGCCATGGCCGATGAGCGCCGGGGCGCACATGGAAATGCCCATGGGCGAGAGCGGCGGCGCGCCGGCCTGGGCGCGCTCGCGGGCGAAAATATAATGCTGCGCCACGCTCCAGCCGCAGCCGCCATATTCCACCGGCCAGGCCGGCGCGGCCCAGCCCTGCTGCGCCAGCCGCTTCTGCCAGAGCAGGGAGAGCTTGTGGTCAGCATAGACGCTGGTCATCCAGCGGCCGGCGGCGCGAAGCTCATCGCTAAGCTGGGTGGCGAAAAAATCCCGCACCTCGTCACGGAATTTCAGCTCCGCCGCGCTCCAGGCAATATCCATCAGCGCACCAGCCCGCGCAGGCGGTGGGTGATGATGGCCTCGGCCTCGGCAACGATGCGGCTCACCAATTCGGCGCAGGTTGGAATATCGTGGATCAGCCCCTGCACCATGCCGGCGGTCCATACGCCATGGTCGGTATCGCCGGAGAGCAGCCCCTCGCGCCCGCGCGCGCCCTTCACCAGATGCGCCACTTTTTCAAACGGCGCGCCCTGCGCCTCGATGGCGACCACCTCCTGGCTGATGGCGTTGCGCGCCACGCGGGCGGTGTTGCGGTAGCTGCGAAAGATCAGCTCGGTGGCGCGCTCGTCGTTTTCAACCAGCGCCTGCTTGAAGGCGTCGTGAATCGGCGCCTCCCTGGTGGCGCAGAAGCGCGTGCCCATGTTGATGCCTTCCGCCCCCAGCGCCAGCGCCGCCACGAGGCCCCGCGCATCACCGATTCCACCCGACGCCAGCATGGGAATTTTGATCTTGTCGGCCGCCGTGGGGATCAGGATCAGCCCTGGCACGTCATCCTCGCCAGGGTGCCCGGCGCATTCAAAACCATCGATGGAGACGGCATCAACCCCCATCCGCTCGGCGCTCAGCGCATGCCGCACCGCCGTGCATTTATGGATCACCTTGACCCCGTGCGCCTTGAATTCATCGACATGTTCCTGCGGCTTGTAGCCGGCGGTCTCCACGATCTTCACGCCGCTCTCAATGATGACGCGGCGGTAATCGGCATAAGGCGGGGGCTTGATGGCGGGCAGGATGGTGAGATTCACGCCAAATGGCTTGTCGGTCATCGTCCGGCAGCGGGCGATCTCCTGTGCCAGCGCCTCGGGCGTTGGCTGGGTGAGGGCGGTGAGCATGCCGAGCGCGCCGGCATTGGAGACGGCGGAAGCCATCTCCGCCGTGCCGACCCATTGCATCCCGCCTTGCACGATCGGGTGTTGAATGCCGAGAAGATCGGTAATCCGGGTGCGCAACATCAGACATTACTCCATTTCGGTTTGCGTTTTTCGGCAAAGGCCAGCGAGCCCTCGCGCAGATCCGGCGAGCGGAAAAGGGTTTTTGCCGCGGCGTAGCGGTTCTGGTTTTTGTAGGCGGCGGCAAGAGATTCCTCATCAATCCCGCGCGCGGCGATCTCCTTGGAGGCGCGGATGGCGGCGGGAGAACATTCCATGATCTGCGCCGCCCAGCGCCGCGCCGCCGCCAGCAGCTCCGCCCCCGGCACAACCTCGTTCACAAATCCCAGCGCCGTGCCTTCCTCGGCGCTCACCCGGCGGCCGGTGAGGATCATTCCCATGGCCGGTTTCAGGCCGATCTGGCGCGGCAGCCGCAGCAGCCCGCCGGCCAGCGCCGCCAGCCCCACTTTCGGCTCGGGCAGCGCGAATGTGGCGCTCTGCGCCGCGATGATGAGGTCGCAGGCCAGGGCAATCTCAAACCCGCCGCCCATGGCCACGCCGTTCACCGCGGCGATCACCGGTTTGGTGAGGTCGAAGCGCGCGGTGAGCCCGGCGAAACCGGTCAGCGGTGGTTCAATGCTCTCGCCACGGCCCAGCGCGCGGGCGGTGAATTTGAGATCGTTGCCGGCGGAGAAAGCCTTTTCGCCCGCGCCGGTGAGGATCGCCACCCATTGTTCCGGATCGGTGGCGAAATCATCGAAGATCTCCGCCAGTTCGGCGTTGGCGGCGGGGGTGAGCGCGTTCATCGCCTCTGGGCGGTTGATGGTGACGATGGTGAGATGCCCCTCGCGCGCCACCGTGGCGAAGCGGGGCGCCGGCCGGGCGCGCGGCGCGCCGGATTCAAACACCGGCTTGCCGAATGGATCAATGCGCACATGGCCCGCCGTGCCGATGGCGTTGCGCGCCGGCGAGAGCAGGATGGAAAGCGTCTCCTCGTCATCGGCGCCGACAGCGGCCATGCACCGCGCGCCCTGCGGCGTGCGCAGCACCACCACGCCATGCAGCACCCCGCCATCGCGCGCATAATGCACGGAATAGGTTTCAATGCGCGCGGGGCCGGTATAATCGGCCTCCAGCCTCGGCACTTCGCCGCGCGCGGAATCCGCCGCCGCCTGCACGCTGTAGCTGGCGGCCAGTGGCGCGGGCGGCGCGTTGCGGCTCAGCACCAGGGTGTGGTGCTTGGTCACAAACCCACCCTGGCCATAGACCAGCCCAAGCTCTCCCGGATGCGCTCTGAGCGCGCGCGCCATGCCGCAAATGCCATGGCTCATATAGTTGTTCAGTGGCCCGCCGAAGAAGGTCAGCCCGCCGGTGAGCGTCGGCGCGCGGCCTTGCAGGCCAAGATGCCGCAGCGCCAGCTTGGGCACCACGGGGAAGCAGGAATACAGCTCCAGCCGGCTGAACGCCTCGGCCCTGCCCCCGGCTATGGCCACCGCCGCGTCAAGCAC
>JAKBAQ010000246.1 GCA_021808985.1 Pseudomonadota bacterium | reverse complement strand
GGGCGGCTGCACGGTGTTGTTGATGGCGACCAGCGCGCCGTTGCGCAGCTTCAGCTGGCCGGCGGTTACCACCATGTCGCCGGGGTTGAGGCCGGCGGTGACGGCCACCTGGTCGCCGCGCGTGTCGCCCGTGGTGACGAAGACCTGCTGCGCGCTCAGCTCATCCTTGCCGGCCTTGTCGGTCTCGTGCCGGACCACGAACACGGTGTCGCCATAGGGGTTATAGGTGATCGCCGTCTGCGGCAGGGTGATATAGTCGCGCGGGGCGCCGATGGAGACCTTCACCGTGGCGAACATGCCGGGGCGCAGGGCCAGATTGCTGTTGGGCAGCACCGCGCGCACGTGCACGTTGCGGCTGGCGGTGTCCACCTCGGCGCCAATGGCGGAGATTTTGCCGGCGAACAGCTGGTTTGGATAGGCATCGACCTGCACCTGCACATCCTGCCCGACGCGCACCTGCGCCAGCGCCTGCTGGGGCAGATAGAAATCAACATAGACCGGGTTGAGCTGTTGCAGGCTCACGATCGCCGTGCCGGCGGTGAGGTACTGGCCGGGGTCGACCAGGCGGATGCCGAGCCGGCCCGAGAAGGGCGCGCGGACGGTTTTCTCGGCGATCAGCGCCTGCTCGGCCTGCACCTGCGCTTCTGCCGATGCCAGATCGGCGCGGTCAGTATCCACCTGCGCCTGGGAGATGGCCTTGGCCTGGAACTGCTTCACGTCACGCTCATAGGTGATGCGCGCGAGCGCCGCGGCCGCCTGCAGCTGGGCCAGCACCGCGGGGTCGTTATTGGGGCGCAGGGTGAGCAGCGGCGCGCCGGCTGGCACGTCCATGCCGGACTGGAAATGAATGCTCTCGACGATGCCGGAAACCTCGGCTGAAATCTGCGCGCCGTTCACCGCCGTGATGCTGCCGACGGAGTTGAGCGTGGGCTGCCAGGAGGATGTGGCGGCGGTGATTGTCGCCACCGTCTGCACCTGGTTGGCGAAGCCGGCGAGGTACTTCGCGACCATGATGCTCCTGATATAGCCGTAGCCGAACACCAGGAAAAACAAGGCGCCAACGCTCGCCAGCATTATTATCATGCGCCGTGTCATGTTCGGTGCCTTGCTCATGCTTTCGCGATCCTCATGGAATAACCCCGCAGCAGGAGGCGCCGGCATCGTTGCGATGCCACCATCCGCCGCCGAGCGCCTGGTATAATGCCGCCGTATCGGCCAGCCGCGCGGCGCTCGCCTTCACCTGGGTGATCGCCGCGTTCTGGTAGTTGATCTGCGCGAGCAGAACGGCGCTGAGCGGCTGGCCGCCCAGCCGGTATTGCGCCTGGGTGAGCGCCAGGCTTTGCGCCGCCGCCGCCGCCGCCGTGTCGGCGGCGTTCAGGGTCAGCGCGTCATATTGCAGGGCGGAGAGGGCATCGGCCACGTTCTGGAAGGCGGCGATGACCGTGGATTGATATTGCGCCCCGGATGCACGCAGCGCCGCCAGGGCCGCCTGGCGCTTGGCGGCGAGCTGGCCGCCTTCGAAGAGCGGCTGCGTAACCCCCGCCACCAGGCTCCAGAGCAGGGTTTGCGGCATGAACAGGTCGCCCGTGCTGATCGCCTCATGGCCGAGATCGGCGGTGAGGGAGATTTGCGGCAGCATCTGCGCGTCGGCCACGCCGACATTGGCGGAAGCCTCATGCAGCTGGGCGGCGGCGGCCTGGATGTCAGGCCGTTGGGCAACGATGGCGGAGGGTACGCTCACCGGCAGGGTGGCCGGCAGGTGCAGCGCGGCCAGGGTGAAATCCGCCTCGTGGAAATTGCCCGGCAGCACGCCGGCATAGTCAGCCAGCTGGTTGCGCGCCTGGGCCAGCGACGCCTGCAAGGGCGGCAGCGTGGCTTCGCTGGAGGCCAGGGTTGCCTGCTCCTGCAACACGCTGGCCTGCGCCACGCCGCCCAGGCTGAGCTGGCTTTGCAAAATGCCGAGCTGCTGCTGCTCGTCGGCGATGACCTGGTTGGTGGCGTCAATCTGCGCGCGCAGGGAGGCTTCCTGGATGGCGGCGGTGACGATGTTGGAGGTCAGGGTCAGGTAGGCGGCTTCCAGCTCATAACGCTGATACTGCGCCTGCGCCGCCGTGCTCTCCAGCTCGCGCCGGGCGCCGCCCCAGATATCCAGCGCGTAGGAGACGCTGAGCGAGGCATTGTACAAGGTGTAGGCCGGCAGCGGCTGGGTGGAGGTGGCGGCCCCGGTGCCGGCGACGCTGTTGGTGGAGTTCTGGCCACGCTCGGCCTTGAAGCCGGCGCTGAGCGAGGGCAGCAGCGTGCCCGCATAGGCGCGCTCGGTCTCCTCAGCCTGCAGCAAGGTGGCCTGCGCCGCCCGCAGGCCCGGATTTTGCGCCAGGGCGGCGCTGAGCAGCGAGTCAAGCTCCGGGCTGTGATAGAGGCGCCACCAGTCCCCCGCGATATCAGCCCCCGGGGCGAAAACCTGCGCCACGCCGCCGGCCGGGCGGGTTTGCGCGGGCAAGGGCGTGGGGGTTAACGCGACCTGGGGGGCGGCGGGCTGATGATAGTCCGGCCCCACGGCGCAAGCCGTGAGGGGAACGGCGAGCAGCAGCAAGAGCGACCGCGAAAGGAAACCCGTTGGTTTCATACGTTTCAGGTAACGGCGTTTTAGCGGCCAGTCAAGCGCCAGGAAACCTTACAATTTTTTGCGATGGAAACTTGTAAGTTTCTGGAAACTTCCTATGATGCGGCAATGAGTGATCGAATCACGGGTCGCAACATAATCGGCAGGCCGCGGATTCCGGCGGCGCAGGCCGAGCGGGTGGAGGCCGGCGGCGTGGTGCGCATGCCGCAACTCATTGCCGCGGCGGAAGATATTTTTCTGGCCAAGGGCTACCATGCGGCGACGATGAGCGATGTCGCCAAGGCGGCCGGCATGTCGAAGAAAACGGTTTATACCTTGGTGGAATCGAAGGCGGATCTGTTCGTCGCGCTGCTCGCGCATCATCAGGCGCTGCTGAAATTTCCGGAGCCGGAGCCCAATGTTTCAGCGCGGGACCAGCTGGTGAGCAATGTGCTCTGCCTTGCGCGCTACCTGCTCTCCTCGCGGCAGATCGCGCTGCTCCGGCTGATCATGACCGAATACACGCACAGCCCGGATTTTGGCCGCGTGTTCATGCGCTCGCATGTCAGCAAGGCGAAGGGCAAGCTGGAAGGGTGCCTGGCGGAGATCGTCAAGAAACATGCCTGCCTCAGCGCCGACCCGAAGGAGATGGCGGCCATGCTGTTTGGCATGGCTATCGGGGAGTTTCATCTGGGCGTGCTGGTGGGCTTCCGCGCCGCGCCGAGCAAGCAGATGCTGGAGAAGCGCGTGCGCGAGGCGGTGGATATTTTCCTGGCCGGGTGCGCGGCCCGCGGGTGAGGATAATTTTCAAAAGTTTTTTGGGGTCTGGCCCTTTTTTGCAAAAAAGGGCCAGAATCTTGGGAAGCTTTTCATGAAAAGCTCCCCAAACCCCGCAAAAATTTTTAATAATTCAGGCGCTAAATATCGGCGGCGGGTTCCAGCCGCACCACCGAGGTGTCTATGAGCACCTTGCCGGCATTCTCGAACATCACCGTCACCCGGTGGCCGATGGCGGTTTGCACCTGGCCCAGCCCCCATTCCGGCTTTTGCGGGTGGCGGACATATTGGCCGGGCTCGTATTCAGAGCGGGACATGGCCGCACGCCTTCATCGCCGCCGCCATGTGCGCGGGCACGGGCGCCTGGGCGGCGAGTTCCGGCGCCAGGGGCAGGACGATCCGCCGGGCCAGCAGATGCAGCGA
>JAKBAQ010000026.1 GCA_021808985.1 Pseudomonadota bacterium | reverse complement strand
TGACCAGCGCGAGAATGACCTCCAGCGTGCCCGCGCTCATCCGCCCAGGGCCTCCAATATCTGGGTGTTGCCCGCCATGTCGCCAGGGCAGTAGAGCGCGATGTCGCACCCCGCCGCCAGCGCGGCCAGCGCGCGCTCAGCCGGGGTGCCGCAGAGCGCGTGCATGGCGAGATCGTCGCTCACCAGCGTGCCGGAGAAGCCGATTTCGCCCCGGATGATATCGCGGATCACCCGGGCGGAGATGGTGGCGGGGTTTTGCGGGTCCAGCTGCTCGTAGATGACATGCGCGCTCATCGCCCAGGGCAGGGTCCGGTTCTGGGCGAAGGGATAGAAATCGGCGCTCAGATCAGCGGCGCTCACCCGTGGCAGGGCGATGTGGCTGTCCACCAGGGCGCGGCCATGGCCGGGTATGTGTTTCATCACCGGGATCACGCCTGCGTCGATGATGCCGCGCGCCATTTCCGCGCCCAGTTGCGCCACGATGCGCGGATCATCGGAGAAGGCGCGGTCGCCCACAATGTCGCTGGCGCCGGGGTGGCGAAGGTCCAGCACCGGGGCGGCGGCGATATCGAAACCGGCGGCGCGCACCATTTGGCCAAGCGCGAGACCGTGGGCGTAGGCGGCCTCGGGCGTTTTCAGCGTCCCGGCGGCGGGCAGCGCTGGCCAGTGCGGCGGGCGCAAGCGGGCGACGCGGCCACCCTCCTGGTCGACCATCAGGACCGCGCCGGGCGGCAGCGCCGCGCGCAATTCTGTTGTAAGGTCTGATAGTTGTTGTTTGTCTTCAATGTTGCGGCTGAACAGAATAACGCCCCGTGGGCGGTGGGCGCGCAGCAGCGCCCGCTCCTCGGCCAGGAGATGCGGGCCGGAAATGCCGAGGATGACCGGCTTCAAAACGGGGTGACGGCGCAGGCCGCCCCTTTTGCGATGACCTTGGCGCAGAATGACTGGGCCTCGGCGTAATTGGCGAACCCGCCCAGGCGCAGGCGCCAGACGCTGTTGCCATTGACCACGGCGGGCAGGATGAGCGGCAGTTTTCCGGCCAGCAGGTCCGGCATTTTGCGCTTCAGCGCGGCCCATGCGCTTTGCGCGCCGGGGGCATCGGCGGTGGCGGCGAGCTGCACCTGCGCCGGGCCGCTTGGCGGCGGCGGCGGCGGTGGCGGCTTGGCGGCGGCTGGGGGTGTGGCCGCAGCCGTGGCGGCTGCGGGCTTGGCGGATGCGGTTGCGGCGGTGGCCGGCGCGGCGGTTGCGGGCGCGGCGGTTGCGGGCGGGGGTGTGAGGGGAACGCCGGCATCCTGATCAAGCTGCGCCACGGCGGGGGTGGGCGGTGCTGGCGCCAGCTGCGGCGGGGCGGTGGAATGGGCATCGCCGGACATGATCTGCTGGTCAGCCCCCGGCACGGTGAGGCCGCCGGGATCGGTGGGGACAATGCGCAGCGGCCCGGGCGGCGGCAGGATGATGGGCGGCGGGCCGAACCCGGTGGCGTGCACGCCGCTCCACAGCAAGGCCACCAGGATCAGCAGCACCGAGACGCCGCCAGCGCCCAGCACCATCTTGCGCACGGCCTGGTCCATGGGCTGGGCGGGCCGGTGGGTTTGGTAGATGAAGTCCTCGTCGTCGCCGGGTTCGCTCAAGCCTATCTCATCTCCTCAACCGGGGTGACGCCCAGCACCGCGAAGCCGGAGCGCAGCACGGTGGCCGTGGCCGCGACAAGGGCGACGCGCGCCGCCGTTTCCACCGGGCGCTCGGCCTGGATGAAGCGCAGCGCCACATCGCCGCGCCCGGCATTCCACAGCGCGTGGAAATCGCCCGCCAGCTCATACAGGTAAAACGCGATTCGGTGCGGCTCGCGGGCCTCGGCCGCCTGCTCCACCATGCGCGGCCAGCTGATGAGCCGGCGGATGAGCGCCAGCTCCTCGGGCGCGGTGAGCGAGGAGAGCTCAACGCGCGCATCCACCGCCCCCGCCGCGCGAAGCACCGAGCGGCAGCGCGCATGGGCGTATTGCACGTAGAACACCGGATTGTCGCGCGTCTGGGCTACAGCGGCGTTGAGGTCGAAATCCATCTGCGCGTCGGATTTGCGCATGAGCATGATAAAGCGCACCGCATCGGGGCCGACCTCGTCGATCAGGTCGCGCAGCTCCACGAAGGTGCCGGCGCGCTTGCTCATGCGCACCGGGGCGCCGTCCTTCACCACGCGCACGATCTGGCACAGCAGCACATCCAGCCGGGCCGGGCTGTCGCCCGCAAGGGCCTTCACCGCCGCCTGCATGCGCCGCACATAGCCGCCATGGTCGGCGCCCCATACGTCGATCATGGCGGTGAAGCCGCGCGCCATCTTGTCAGCGTGGTAGGCCACATCATTGGCGAAATAGGTGTTGCTGCCGTCGGATTTACGTACCGGGCGGTCCACGTCGTCGCCAAAATCAGTGGAGCGGAACAGGGTCTGCTCGCGCGGCTCCCAATCCTCGGGGGTTTTGCCCTTGGGTGGCTCCAGCACGCCTTCATAGATCAGCCCGCGCGCATGCAGCGCGTCCAGCGCGCGCTCCACGCCGCCATCGGCGATCAGCGCGCGCTCGGAGGAGAATACATCATGCACCACACCCAGCGCCGCCAGATCCTCGCGGATGAGCTGGAGCATCCGCGCCACCGCGAAGTCACGGAACGTGCCGAGCCAGTGGGCCTCGGGCGTCTCGGCGAATTCATCGCCATATTGCTCGGCCAGCGCGGCGCCGATGGGGATGAGGTAGGACCCGCCATATTGCATGCCGCCGGTCACGGTATCGATATAGGCTTCCGGCGAGAGGCCGAGCGCCTCCAGATAGCGCACATAGACCGAGCGCCCGAGCGCGATGACCTGGGCGCCGGCATCGTTGACGTAGAACTCCTTGGTGACCTGGTGCCCCGCCTTGGCGAGCAGGTTGGCCAGCGCGTCGCCCACCACGGCGCCGCGGCAATGGCCCACATGCAACGGCCCGGTGGGGTTGGCGGAGACATATTCCACATTAACCCGCCCGCGCCCCGCACCTTGGCCATACCCCTCCCCCGCCGCGAGGATGACCGGCAGCTGCGCCAGCAGCAGATCCGGCGCCAGCGTGAGGTTGAGAAAGCCAGGCCCGGCCGGCTCCGCCTTGGCCACGCCCGGGCGCGCGGCGAGGGTTGCGGCCAGGGCGGCGGCAATCTCGCGCGGGGGTTTGCCCGCCGCCTTGGCCGCCACCATGGCGGCGTTGCTCGCCATGTCGCCATGGGCGGGGTCCTTGGTCGGGGTTACCTCGACACGGGAGAGAACCTCATCAGGCAGGCCCGGCAGCAGGGCGGTCAGCTCGTCCAGCACCCAGGCGCGGGCCTGGGCAAACAAATTCTCGGTCATCATCACTCTTTCAGGCCGGCACCGCCGGGTTGGTCAATCTTGCGTATTCGTCCAGGGCGTAACGGTCGGTCATGCCTGCCACATAGTCACGCACCGCCATGGCGGCCTGCGCGCTGCCCGGCTCGCCGGCGCGCACCCGCCAGTCATCGGGTAGCAGATAGGGGCGCTCCAGCAGCAGCCGGCCAAGCTCGGCGGTAACCACCTGGGCCTTATGGGTCATGCGGTTGACACGCCAGTGCCGGTACATCCGCTCAAAGAGGAAAGCCTTGATCTCGCGATGCGCCGCCGCCAGGGCGGGGGAGAAGCCGATCACCGGGGCGGCGGCGTCGCGGATGGCCTCGGCGTCAGCCGGGGCCAGGGCCGCCAGCCGGGCGGCGCTTTCGCGCAGCACGTCATGCACCAGGGCGTTGATCATGCGCCGGCTCAGCTCATGGCGGATGCGGTTGGTCTCATCCGTCAGCGCCTGGGATTCGCGCAAGGCGCCCCCGATCAGCGGCAGATGGGCGATGTCGGCGAAGCCGAACAGCCCGGCGCGCAGGCCGTCATCCATGTCATGCGTGTTGTAGGCGATGTCATCGGCGAAGGCGGCCACCTGCGCCTCGGCGGAGGTCTGGCGCAGCAGGTCCAGCGGATATTTGATGTCAAACCCCGCGATATAGGCCGGCGGGTTGCGCAGCGGGCCGTTATGCTTGGCCAGGCCCTCCAGGGTCTCCCAGCTCAAATTCAGCCCGTCAAACGCCGCGTAGCGGTGCTCCAGCAGGGTGACGACGCGCAGGCTCTGCGCGTTATGGTCAAACCCGCCAAAGGCTTCCAGCGCCTCGTTGAGGCCGCGCTCCCCCGCATGGCCGAAGGGCGGATGCCCCAGATCATGCGCCAGGGCGAGGCACTCGGTCAGGTCCTCGTCCAGCCCCAGCTTGCGCGCGATGCTGCGCGCGATCTGCGCCACCTCAAGACTGTGGGTGAGCCGGGTGCGGTAGAAATCGCCCTCGCGGGTGACGAACACCTGGGTTTTGTATTGCAGCTTGCGGAAGGCCGAGCAGTGGACCACGCGGTCGCGGTCGCGCTGGTAGGGGCTGCGGTCATCGGAGTGGATTTCAGCGAACTGCCGGCCGCGCGAGCGGGCCGCCTGCACCGCGTAGGGAGCTAACGTCATAGTTTCAGCCTTACACCATGTGCCATTGAGAATGAAACTTGCCGCGCCGCATTATTTTGGCGCGCGCCCCGCCCTTACCTCCAGGGCCGGGACGCACTATATGGTGGGGCATGAGCGAGACAGTTGAAACTTTCCGGATTTCAGCGGCGGCGGCGGCCAGGGTGGCGGAAATTTTGCGCGGCGAGCCGGCGCAAAAGGCGCTGCGCGTGGAGGTTCTGGCCGGCGGCTGCGCGGGTTTTCAGTATAAATTCGACCTGACGGCCGAGCAGTCGGCCGAGGATCTGGTGATCGAGGCGGGCGGGGCGACCGTGCTGGTGGACCCCAGCAGCCTGGAGCTGCTCGCCGGCGCGGAGCTGGACTTCAAGGACTCGCTGATGGGCGCGCATTTTCTGGTGAAGAATCCGATCGCCAAATCCTCCTGCGGCTGCGGCACGTCGTTTTCAGTTGACTGATTTGATCAAGCTCACCACCTGGAACGTGAACTCGGTGCGCACGCGCGAGGCGCATGTGGCGGATTTTCTCGCCCGCGAGCAGCCGGAACTGCTGCTGCTGCAGGAGATAAAATGCGAGGAGCACCAGTTTCCGCGCATGGCGTTCAAAAATCTCGGCTATGAGGCGGTGATCGTCGGCCAGAAATCCTATAACGGCGTCGCCATTTTGCACCGCGTGCCGGTGGAGGTGCTGCACCCCAAACTGCCGGGCATGCCGGACTCCGACACGCATGCGCGCTTCATAGAGGTGCGCGCCCAGGGCATGACGGTCGGCAATCTCTATTTGCCCAACGGCAATTCCGGCGGGGATGAGGGATATGCCTACAAGCTGGCCTGGATGGCGGCACTGCGCGCGCATGCGCAGGCGCTCATGGATGGGGATGCCGATTTCATCCTGGCGGGGGATTACAATGTCTGCCCGACCGACGAGGACTTCGCCCCCCGCGCCCTGCCCGCCGGCGACGCGCTGATCCGCCCGCAGACGCGCGCGGCCTTCAACGCGCTGATATGGACCGGGCTGACCGACGCCACCCGCGCGCTCCACCCCAGCGAGACGCTCTACACCTTCTGGGACTACCAGGCCGGGGCGTGGGACCGCAACGCCGGCCTGCGGATTGATTTTCAGCTGCTCTCGCCGCGCCTGGCGGAGCGGCTGACGCATGTGACCATCCACAAGGATGAGCGCGCGAAACCGCAGCCCTCGGACCATGTGCCGGTGAGCGTGAAGCTCGCCAAGGCCGGCTGACTCAGCCCTCCAGCAGGGCGCGGCCCCTGCCCTCGGCCACCGCCTGGGCGAGCGAGGTGCCATCCAGCTCATGCGCCACCGCATCGCGCACCCGGCGCATCACCTTGCGGATCTCGCAGGTCAGCTCGTCGCGGCAATCGTCGCATTTGCGGTAGTAATTCACGCTCACGCAGGAGAGCGGCGCCAACGGCCCGTCCATGATCCGCACGACCTGGCCGAAGGTGATGAGGTCCGCCGGCTTGGCCAGGGCGTAGCCGCCGCCACGGCCCCGGCGGCTGCGCACCAGCCCGTTGCGGTTGAGCTCCAGCAGAATCGCCTCGAGAAATTTTTTCGGCAGGTTCTCACGCTCGGCGATGTCGCTGACCAGGAGCAGTTCATCGCCGGCCTGGCGTGCCAGGATGAGCAATGCCTGCAACGCATATTTGCATTTTTGCGACAACATCTTCCGGCTCCTGGTGGCGTGGCGGGCAATAAATCCCTATTATATCATGGTTTACCGATAGGAAATACGCCTCAGCCGCCGGTCAGGCTCAGCGCCACCGCCTCGGCGGCCTTTATGCCGTCCACCCCGGCGGAGAGAATGCCGCCCGCATAACCCGCCCCCTCGCCCGCCGGATACAGCCCGCGCGTGTTGAGCGAGCAGAAATCCTGCCCGCGGGTGATGCGCACCGGCGATGAGGTGCGGGTTTCCACCCCGGTCAGCACCGCGTCAGGGCGGGAGAAGCCGCGGATCTGCCGCTCAAAAGCCGGCAGCGCCTCGCGGATGGCGGCGATGGCGTAGTCCGGCAGGGTGGGGGCGAGATCGGTGAGGTGGACGCCGGGCTTGTAGGAGGGCAGCACCTCACCGAACGCCGTTGAAGCCCGCCCGGCCAGGAAATCGCCCACCAGCTGCCCCGGCGCGGCATAGGTGCCGCCGCCCGCGACATAGGCGGCTGACTCCCAGCGGCGCTGAAATTCCACCCCCGCCAGCACATCGCCGGGGTAGTCCGCCGGGGTGATGCCGACCACGATGCCCGCATTGGCGTTGCGCTCATTGCGCGAATACTGGCTCATGCCGTTGGTCACCACGCGGCCCGGCTCGGAGGTGGCGGCCACCACCGTGCCGCCGGGGCACATGCAGAAACTATAGACCGAGCGGCCATTGCCCGCATGGTGGACCAGCTTGTAATCCGCCGCGCCGAGAATGGGGTTGCCCGCGAAGGCGTCGAAACGGTGCTGGTCGATCATCGATTGCGGATGCTCGATGCGAAAGCCGACCGAAAAGGGCTTCGCCTCCATGAACACGCCGCGCCGGTGCAGCATGGCGAACGTATCACGCGCGGAATGGCCGATGGCCAGCACCACGTGGCTGGCCTCGATCCGCTCGCCCGACTCCAGCAGCACCGCGCGCACCTGGCCTTCGGTGATTTCGATATCAGCCACCTTGGCGCCAAAGCGGTATTCACCGCCCAGCGCCTCGATGTTCGCGCGCATCGCCTCCACCATGCCGACCAGGCGGAAGGTGCCGATATGCGGCTTGGCGATGTAGAGGATCTCCTCCGGCGCGCCGGCCTTCACGAATTCGGTGAGCACCTTGCGGCCGAGATGGCGCGGGTCCTTGATCTGCGAATAGAGCTTGCCGTCGGAGAAGGTACCTGCCCCGCCCTCGCCGAACTGCACGTTGGATTCCGGGTTGAGCACGCCGCGCCGCCACAGGCCCCAGGTGTCCTTCGTGCGCTGGCGGACCAGCTTGCCGCGCTCCAGGATGAGCGGGGCGAAACCCATCTGCGCCAGCACCAGCGCCGCGAAAATGCCGCACGGCCCGGTGCCGATGACCACCGGGCGCGGCGCGGGCCGCGCCTTGGCGCGGGCGACGAAGCTGTATGCAACATCGGGCACCGGCTCGCCATGAGCCACGGGTACGGACAGCTCGGCATCGATGGTGTAGACCAATGTGATGTCGCTCTTCTTGCGCGCATCGAAGGCGCGGCGGAACACGTTGAAGGCGAGCAGCTGCGCGTCGGCCACGCCCAGGGCGGCGCACACGGCCGCGCGCAGGGCCGCCGGCTCATGGGTGAGGGGCAGGCGCAGGCCGGTTATGCGTTTGCGATGGATTGCCATAATCTGCGCTCTATAACCGGAAAGCCCGCAACGCCAATGCCGCCCCGCCTCATTATCGACATGCGCTGCCTGCAGGACCGCAATTATACCGAACGCGGGATCGGCAACCATGCGCGCAACCTGATAACCCATGCGCCGGAGCCGTTCATCGGCCTGTATGAGCCCAGCCTGCCGCCATTGCCCGCCGACATGGCCGCCCGCGCGGCGCTGCTCTCGCCCCATGCCTACCTGCCGGGCCTATCGCCGGGGGCGGTGCTGCTCAACCCCTCGCCGATGAGCCCGGACCAGCATTTTCTGGCGCGCCTGCTGCACGCCCCGGGCATCACCAAGGCGGTGTGCGTGCATGATTTCATTCCCTTCGACGAGCAGGAGAGCTACCTCACCCACCCGCTCAACCGGCTGGATTATTTCGCCGCGATGGCATGGCTGCGGCGCTATGATGTGTTTTTCCCTAATTCGCAGACCACGGCGGAGCGCCTGCGCGACCTTTATGGCCCGGTGCGCGCGCATGTGACCGGGGTGGCCCTGCCGCCCTGGGCCGAGGGCATAATGCCCCAGGCGCCGCGCCATATCCTCATGGTCGGCGGGGATGACGCCCGCAAGAACCCCGAGGTGCTGGCCCGCGCCCATGCCGCCAGTCCGGTGCTGCGGCGTATTCCACTGGTGATAAGCGGCAATTGCCGGGCGGAGACGGCGGCGCGGCTGCGCGCCATCACGCAAGTGGAGCTGCCCGGCCGGGTGAGCGATGCGCGGATGCGCGCGCTCTATGCGCGGGCGCTCTGCGTCGTTACCCCCTCGCGGGCGGAAGGATTTTCGCTGCCCGTCATCGAGGCCGCCGCCGCCGGTGTACCCTCCATCGCCTCCGACATTCCGGCCCACCGCGCCCTGGGTGTTGCGGCGGCGGAGCGTTTCGCGCCCGAGGATGCGGCGGGGCTGGCAGGGATTCTGGAGGCGCTGGCGCATGATGCGGCGCGGCGGGCGGAAATTATTTCCGCGCAGGCGGACATCTGGCGCCCCTTCAGCGGCCAGGCCATCGCCGCCGGGCTCTGGCAGGCGCTGGCGCCGCAAGCTCCGGCCATCTCGCGCCGGGCGAAGCCGCGCATCGCCATGCTCACCCCGCTGCCGCCGGAAAAATCCGGCATCGCCGGATACTCCGCCGCCCTGGCCGGCGCGCTGGCGCCGCTTGCCGAGACCACCCTGTTCTCCCCCGCGCAGGCCTCCGCGCTCGCCCATACCTCACCAAAATATGATCATGTGCTGAGCGTGGTCGGCAACGCGCCGCTGCATGGCGAAATTCATGATCTGGCGGTGAAATGGGGCAGCGCCGTGCTCTGCCACGACTCCCGCCTGCTGGGCCTGGCGACCAGGAACGGCCCCAAGCCGGCAGCCAGCTGGGCCAGCCAGGAGCTTGGCCGCCCCGTGACGCCAGGCGAGATCATCGCCTGGGCCAGGGATGAACGCCTGCGCGAAGCCTGCTTTCTGGGTGAACTCGCGCGCGCCGCGCGGCCGCTCATCTTTCACAGCCCGCAGCCGGTGGCTGAGGTGGCAGCGCGCTTTGGCGTGGCGGCAAAACATCTGCCCTTTGCCATCCAGCGCGATTTTACCCCGCGCACGGCGGCGGCCCGGGCGCGGGCGCGCGCGGCGCTGGGCATTGCGGCGGATGAAAGGCTGATCATCAGCCTGGGCTTCATCAGCTCCAACAAGGGCATCCCCGCCGCGTTGCATGCCCTGGCGCTGCTGCCCGGCACGCGGCTGGTTTTTGTGGGCGAACCCACGCCCGAGACCCCGGCATTCGAGAAACTGGCCGCAAAACTGGGGCTTCGCGGCCGGGCGGCGTTCGGCCAGAGCTTTGTGCCCGAGCGCGATTACCGCGACTTTCTGCTGGCCGCTGATTGCGCGCTGCAACTGCGCGAGGGGCTGCCCGGCAACATCTCCGGCGCCTTGCAGGATTGCATAGCTGCCGGGCTGCCAAGCGTGGCCAGCCGCGACCTTGCTGAGAACATCGCTGCGCCCGGCTATATCAAAACCGTTTCAGACACGCTCGCCCCAACCGAGATCGCCGCCGCGCTCAGCGCGCAACTGAGCGCCCCGCACGATACCGAAGCCGCGCGCCGCGCCTATTGCGAGGCAAACGGCATGGCGCGCTACGCCGCCTCGTTGCTGGAACTGCTGGAGCTTGGCTGAGCCGTCTGCTCGCGCGCCAGCGCCAGCGCCAGCAGCGCGCCTTCCAGCACCTCGTTGCGCCGGGCCAGTTCCAGCCTGATCGCCGCCAGCTCGTTGAACAATTCGGCGAAGGCGTAGCGCTGGAGCCGGCGGATGAGGTTTTTAAGCATCGCGCCGCAGGTCCAGCGTGCGGGGATACTCAACCGCGCGCACCTCGCGTGGCGGCGCCATCGGCCCCGGCGTATGGCCGAAGGGGAAGAAGCGCGCGCGCCGGCGTGCCTCCGCCGCATGGGCGTTCACGGGGAAATCATCATAGGCCCGCCCGCCCGGATGCGCGACATGGTGGCTCATGCCGCCAATGCTGCGGCCGGACCATTTGTCGTACACGTCGAACACCAGGGGCACCTGCGCCGGGATGGTGGGGTGCAGCGCCGAATAAGGCTGCCAGGCCTTGAAGCGCACGCCGGCCACATATTCGCCCGGCACTTCGGTTTTTTGCAGCGGCAGCGCGGCGCCGTTGCAGGCTAGGGCATAACGCTCATCCACCCAGCCGGAGACCTTGGCCTGCAGCCGCTCGGCGGAGCTGTCGACATAGCGGGCGGTGCCGCCGGAGGTTTGTTCCTCGCCCAGAACATGCCACGGCTCCAGCGCGTGGCGCAGCTCCACGCGCATGTCGCGCAGCACGATCTCGCCCACCTGCGGGAAACGGAATTCCAGATGCGGGGCGAACCATTGCGGGTCCAGCGCGAAACCAAAAGCCGCGAGCTCGGCCAGCGCGTCCTGAAAATCAGCCTGCGCGTAATGCGGCAGCAGAAATTCATCATGCAGCCGCGTGCCCCAGCGGATCAGCCGCCGCTCATAGGGCTTGTTCCAGAAGGCGGCGATGGCCGAGCGCATCAGCAGCACCTGCGCGGCGGACATCTGCGCGTGCGGCGGCATCTCGAAGGCGCGGAACTCCACCAGCCCGCGCCGGCCAGAGCCGCCATTGGGGGCATACATCTTGTCGATGCAGAATTCCGTGCGGTGGCCGTTGCCGGTCATGTCGGCCAGGATGTTGCGGAACAGCCGGTCCACCAGCCAGGGCGGCGTGTGGGCGGCCGCACTCACCTGCTGGAAGGCGATTTCCAGCTCGTTGAGGGCGTCCTCGCGCGCCTCGTCGATGCGCGGATGCTGGCTCGACGGCCCGATGAACAGGCCGCTGAAGAGGAAGCTTAAGCTCGGGTGGTTATGCCAGAATCCCAGCATGGATTTGAGCAGGTCCGGCCTGCGCAAAAACGGGCTGTCAGCGGGCGTGGCGCCGCCCATCACCACATGGTTGCCCCCGCCAGTGCCCACATGCCGGCCATCGAGCATGAACTTCTCGCTCATCAGCCCCACCTCGCGCGCCACCTCATAGAGCTGTTCGGTACGCTCCACGATCTCGCCCCAGCTGGCGGCGGGGTGGATGTTCGCCTCGATCACGCCAGGGTCGGGCGTGACGGAGAAGTTGATCACCCGCGGGTCCTCCGGCGGCAGGTAGCCTTCCAACACCACCTTGCGGCCCATGGCGGCGGCGGTTTCCTCCACCGCGGCGGTCAGCTCCAGCCAGTCGCCCACATCGTGGAGCGGCGGGTAGAACACATGCAGCTTGCCCTCGCGCGCTTCCACCGCCAGCGCGGTGCGCACCACCCCCGGCTCCTCGCGCCCCACCACCGGCGCATCCTGCGGCACGGGGCGGAAGCCCGCGATGCCGCCGCCATGGCCAGCGCGCGTCATCTGCATGGCGTCGCGCTTGGGCAGGGGCGCGCGCGGGGCGAACGGGTCAGCCGCGAATTCGCTCTCAATATGCGCCGGGTCGGCCCAGGGCAGGCTATCCAGCGGCAGGCGCAGCCCCAGCGGCGAATCACCGGGGATGAGGAAGAGCACATCGTCGCGGAAGAACCATTTGCCGCTCTGCCACACGCGCGCGCCATCCATGAGCACGCGGCGCAGCGGCAGCACGCTGCCCACGGGTGCCGCCAGCCCCTGGCCGAACACCTTGGCCAGGCGCGCGCGCTCCAGCGGGTCCGCCAGCTGGGACTCCATGGCCACCACGTTGGCGGGCAGGCGCTTCTCGCGCCAGAGATAATAATGGATATCCTCATGGGCCTGGTTCACCAGAGCCGGATCAACCCGCAGCCGCGCCGCCAGCGCCGCCGCGAAGGCCGCGGCATCCGCCGCCGCCGCATTGTCCTGGTCGTCATCGCTCGCCAGCAGGCCAGGGTTTTTCCATACCGGCTCGCCATCGGCGCGCCAATGCGCGTGGATCGCCCAGCGCGGCAGCTGCTCGCCGGGATAATGCTTGCCCATGTTGTGGGTGAGCGCCGCGCCCTTGCCCCATAGCGGGGTGAGGCCGCGGATCAGCCGCCCGGCGAAGCGCCGCTTGGTCGGCCCCAGCGCGTCGATATTCCATTCCGGCGCCTCGAAATCGGAGGCCGCGACGAAGGTCGGCTCGCCGCCCATGGTCAGGCGCACATCGGCGCGGGCCAGCGCGGCGTCCACCGCCCTGCCCCGCGCCAGAATATCCTGCCACATGCGCGCGGTGTAGGGCTTGGTCACGCGCGGGGTCTCGGCCACGCGGGTCACTTTCATGTCAAAGCTGAATTCGGTCTCGCACTCGCCGACCAGCCCGGAAATCGCCGCCGCAGAGCTTGGCGAGGGAGTTGCCGCCAGCGGAATATGCCCCTCACCAGCCAGCAGGCCGGAGGTCGCGTCCAGGCCGATCCACCCGGCGCCGGGCAGATACACCTCCGCCCAGGCGTGCAGGTCGGTGAAATCCGCCGCCGGGCCAGCCGCGCCGCCATCCACCGGCTTCACATCGGCGACCAGCTGGATGAGATAGCCCGAGACGAACCGCGCCGCGAAGCCCAGATGGCGCAGCAAATTCACCAGCAGCCAGGCGGAGTCGCGGCAGGAGCCCTTGGCCTGCGTCAATGTCTGCTCCGGGCTCCACACGCCGGGCTCCATGCGCACCACATAGGATATCCGCTCGGCGATCATCCGGTTGATGAGCACCAGCATATCCACCATGCGGGGTTTTGCATCGCCCTGGCCGGCGCGCGCCTCGCTGATCAGCGCCTGCAATTTCTCGCCGGGCGGGTGCAGCACCCTGAAGGGCGCCAGCTCCTCGGCCAGAATGTCGGCATAGGCGAACGGATAGGTCTCCGCTTCCGGCTCCAGAAAAAAATCGAACGGGTTGATGGTCGCCATGTCGGCCACCAGGTCCACCACCACCTCAAAGCGCGTCACCCGCTCGGGGAACACCACGCGGGCCATGAAATTGCCTTGCGGGTCCTGCTGCCAGTTGAGGAAGTGCGGCTGCGGCGAGACCTTCAGCGCATAAGAGAGGATGGGCGTGCGCGCATGCGGGGCGGGGCGCAGGCGGATGGTCTGCGGGCCAAGGGTGACGGGGCGGTCATATTTATAGGATGTACGATGCGTGATCGCGGCGTGGACGGACATGCGCTCTCCTCCGGCTGATGCATCTCACACACCACGCAAACACAAGTTTGGCAATGTTGAAGATGCCGCCTGAATTGTTCAACCAGCCGCGGGCGGAGGAGAATGATTTGCGGATGGGCGAGCGCGGCACCCCACGAGGCAGGGTGCCGCAAAAAACGCCAATTCAGGTCAGCTTCACCAGAACATGCTGCTTGCGACCGGCGGAGAGCTTCATCTCCGGCGCGGGGGCGATCATCTGCGCCTCATCGGCCAGCACCACATCGTTAAGCCGCGCGCCGCCGCCGCGGATCAGCCGCCGCGCCTCGCCATTGCTGGCGGCCAGCCCCGCGCGCGCGAACAGCGCGAACGCCGCCAGCCCGGCGCCGAATTCCGCCGCCGGAATGTCCACGCTCGGCAGCCCCTCGGCCGTGCCGCCCTGGCTGAAGATTTTATGCGCCGCCGCCGCCGCCTCGGCCGCCGCCGCGCGGCCATGCGCCAGCGCGGTCGCCTCGGTCGCCAGAATCACCTTGGCGCCGTTCAGCTCAGCACCGCCCAGCGCCTCCAGCCGCGCGATCTCATCCAGCGGCAGATCGGTGAAGAGTTTCAGAAACCGGCCGACATCCGCATCCTCGGTGTTGCGCCAGAACTGCCAGTAATGATAGGGGCTGAGCTTTTCGGCCGAGAGCCACACCGCCCCCGCCGCCGATTTGCCCATCTTGGCGCCCGATGCCGTGGTGATCAGCGGTGTCGTGAGGCCGAACACGCCTTTCTGGTCGGTCCGGCGCACCAGATCCACGCCGGAGACGATATTGCCCCACTGGTCGGAGCCGCCCATCTGCAAAACCACGCCATACTGGCGGCTCAGCTCCCGGAAATCATAACTTTGCAAAATGGAGTAGTTGAATTCCAGGAAGGTGAGCCCCTGCTCGCGCTCCAGCCGGGAGCGCACGGAATCGAAGGCGAGCATGCGGTTGACCGAGAAATGCACCCCCACCTCGCGCAGCAGCTCGATATAGCTCAGCCGGTCCAGCCAGTCGGCGTTGTTGACCAGCACGGCGTCATTCGGGCCGGCGCCGAAGGTGATGAACGCCTCGATATTGCGGCGGATGCCGATGAGGTTTTTCGCGATCTGCTCATCGGAGAGCAGCTGGCGCGCCTCCTCGCGGAAGGAGGGATCGCCGATCCGCGTCGTCCCCCCGCCCATGAGCGCCACCGGGCGGTGCCCGTGCTTCTGGAACAGGCGCAGCAGCATGATGGGGATCATATGGCCGACATGCAGGCTCTCGGCTGTCAGGTCGAACCCGGCATAGCCCGCGATGCGCCCGGCGGCGCAGGCGGCGTCCAGCGCCTCCTCGTCCGTGCATTGAAACACAAAGCCGCGCGCCTTCGCCTCGGCCAGAAACTCACTCTTCGCCATGTTTTTCAAACCCTCTCAGGCGCGGGGTAGCACAGCCGCCCGGCGCGGCAAATGCGGCAGCGGCAAACCTGCCCGATGCCAGGTGCGCGCCGCCGCCAGGCCCACCACCAGGGGCGTGAACAGGATGCCGGTTTTCGCGGCGACATCGATGCAGAGCATCGGCCAGAACCAGAAGAACACGTCCAGCAGGCCGATCCGCCAGCCCCGCCGCCAGACGAGCCAGGCCAGGGCGATGGAATAGGCCACCATGTCATCCGAATAGCCGTAAGGGGTGGCAAGCAGGGAGAGGAACACCGTCAGGGCCATGGCATCGAGCGGCTCCACCCCCTCCCGGCGCCATATCCACCACACCAGGGCCGCCGCCGCCAGGGCCGAGAGCGCCTGCGCGGCATAAGCCAGGGCCAACCCCGCATGCAGGCTTCTGGCCATCCAGAACACCGAAACGCCCCAGCCCTGATATGTCCCCGGGTTGAAGGCGACATCGGCGACGCTGATGGACTGCCCGCGCCCGGCCGTGAAATAGGCCGCCCACACCCCCCAGCCGAACAGCAGGAGCGTGAGCAGGCAAAGCCCCGCGCATATCGCCGCGAACGCGCACAAGGCCCGCCAGTTGCGCTGCCCCCAGAACAACGCGGGCACCAGCAGGCCGAGCTGCGGCTTCAGGCCCAAAACCGCCAGCAGCCCGCCCGCGCGCCATGGCGCGCGGCGCGAGAGCACCACCCCCGCGACAAGCAGCGCCCCACCAATGATGCCGAACTGCCCAAGCTCCAGGCACCACAGCCCCGCCGGGCTGAACAGCCCCGCGAGGATCACCCCCCATGGCACCCGCGCCAGGCGCAGCACGGCGGCGGCGAGCAGGAGGAGCGTGGCCGTCCAGACGAAAAACCCCCATTCGAACGGCAGATGCGAGACCAGCGCCACCGCCAGCAGCGTGGGCGGCGGGTAGAAAAACGTTTGGATATGGCTGCCCGGCCGCAGCATGGCGTCCGCCGCCCGGCTGAAAAGCCCGGGCGTGTAGAGGAGATGATAGGCATGTTCACGCGCGAGCCGCCCGGCCGGCCAGAACACCGAGAAATCGCACTCGGGGCTTTTGCATGGCAGGTCGTTGGCAATGGGCCGGTGCGCGGTGAGATAGCCCAGACGCTGGCGCATATGCCCGAGGAATATGCCGAACAGCAGCAGCCAGAACGTGATCAGCGCGCCGTGGCTCAGCATCCAGCCGGCCACCCGCGCGTCTTCCCGTAACCGTTGCCACACTCTGCCCATGCCGCCCCTTAACTATTTTTGCAACAACGCGTAGCACGGCCATTATGCCCAATAAATCAACCCGCGCCATCGGCCTTATGTCCGGCACCTCGCTCGATGGCGTGGATGTCGCCTGGCTGGAGACCGATGGCGAGCACATCACCCATTTCGGCCCCACCGCCATGCTGGCTTATGAGGATGCGCTGCGCGCCGACCTGCGCCGCCTGCTCGACCTCGCCCCCACCCTGGCGCCGGACGATGCCTTCCTGAAGGACGTGGAAGCGCGCCTGACGCGCGACCACGCCATCGCCGCCGCGCTGGCCGGGCGCAGCGCCGATGTCATCGGTTTTCATGGCCAGACCATTTTGCACGCGCCCGAGCGGCGCCGCACCTGGCAGATCGGCGACGCCGCCCTGCTGGCCCGCTTCACCCGCACCCAGGTGGTGCATGATTTCCGCTCCGCCGATGTGGCCGCCGGCGGCCAGGGCGCGCCGCTCGCCCCGCTCTTCCATGCCGCCATGGCCCGCGCGCTGCCCAAGCCATTGCTGATCATAAATATCGGCGGCGTCGCCAACATCACCTGGCTTGGCGCGGATGGGGAGATTCTCGCCTGCGACACCGGCCCCGGCAACGGCCCGCTGGATGATCTGGCGCAGGCCCATCTCGGCCAGCCTTATGACAAGGACGGCGCCCTGGCCGCCAGCGGCAGCGTGGACGAGGCCCGGCTGGCCACCCTGCTGGCGCATCCCTACTTCGCCAGGCCAGCGCCAAAATCGCTGGACCGGCTCACCTTCTCCGCACTCATCGCCCAGGCCACGGCGGGGCTTGAAGCCGCGAACGCCGCCGCCACCCTGGCCGCCTTCTGCACCCGCGCCATCGCCGCCGCGCCGCTGCCCGCCGCGCCGCTGCGTGTGCTGGTGGGCGGCGGCGGGCGCAAGAACCCCGTGCTGATGGCCGGGCTGCAACAGGCATTCGCCGCCCCGGTGCAGCCGGTGGAGGCCGCCGGATGGGATGGCGACGCGCTGGAGGCGCAATGCTTCGCCTATCTGGCCGTGCGCTCGCTAAGGGGCCTGCCGCTCTCCCTGCCCACGACCACCGGGGTCGCCCACCCGCTCACCGGCGGGCGGCTTCAGAAGGTTATTTTATAGAGCCGCCAGCCCTGCGCGTTGCTGCCCAGCAGTTGCAGCCAGGGCGGTGCGGCGCCTGCCTTCAGCGCGTCCCATAACGTGAGCGGCGGCAAATTCGCGACCAGCGGGTAGCGCCCCGCATGCGGGCAGAACAGCACGAAGCGCGCGCCGGTGGCCAGCACGGCGGCTGGCACCCGCGTGCCCGGCGTTGCGCGCCATGCCGCACGGTCCCGCAGATAGCCCGGCAGGCCGTGCTGATACAGCGACCCCACCGTCTCCACCCGCGTGCGGTACAGCAGCTCCGGCGTATCCTGCGCCTCGGCCAGCACCACCTGGCCGGCCGCCTGCACCAGCAGGGGCGCGATTTCGCGCAGGTTGCACGAGGGATAATGCGCCCCCGCCGTGCCACGCGCCGCGCGCGGCTTGCCAAGCCCCGCCGCGGCTACCGGCGCCAGCAGCACGGCCACCAGCAGCCCCAGGCGCGCGAGCATGGCCAGCACTGGCCGCGCCGCGAAGCGCAGGCTCGCCTCGCTCAGCGCCACCGGCAGCAGCACCGCCGCCAGCGCCGGGGCAAATTCCACGAACAGCACGAACCGCGCGCCAATGGCCAGCGCCACGGCGTCGCACGCCGCGATATAGAGCCACAGCCAGCGCGCCCGGCCCGCCGCGCGCCACAGCGCATAGGCCAGCGCCAGCGCTCCTGGCCCCAGATAGGCCAGCAACGCCCACCCGCGCACCGGCTGCCGCTCCGCGATCAGGCCAAAGAAATCGCGCGCCGCCGCCGCCGGCAAAACGCCATACGGCCCCATCGCCACCTTCGGGAACATCGCCACCCAGAATACGATCAGCCCCGCCATCAGCGCCGCCCCCAGCGGGCGGGCGTGTTTTGGCCGCCAGCGCGTCTCCAGCAGCCACAGCACGCCAGCCCCGCCCAGCAGCAGCATGCCCAGCACCACGTACACCAGCGAGAGACGGTCAATCTCCGGCACGCCCCAGCCGCCCTGCGGCGGGTCGAGCATCAGCGCGATGCCCAGCACATCAAAAAACCCAGCCGCGCAGGCGGTCATCGTCTTGCCCAGCGGCACATACAGCCAGCGCAGCAGCAGCGCCGCGAAGGCCATCAGCACGAAGGGCATGGTCTCGGGGGTCAGCCAGATGGCGAAT
>JAKBAQ010000025.1 GCA_021808985.1 Pseudomonadota bacterium | reverse complement strand
GCCGAACAATACGCAGGTGCCACGGTCCGCGAAGTTCAGAATCCGCGAATATACTTCCGAGCCTATCACCAGAATGTGATCAACCTGTCCGGCCCGGATCATGCTCTCAGCCACGCCGAGGGCATAAATAAAGCCCGAACAGGCGGCCGCGATGTCAAACCCGAAGGCGTTTCTCGCGCCCAGCATCCCCTGCACATGCACGGCGGTGGAGGGAAACGCCTGGTCCGGCGTGGAGGTGGCCAAAATAATGGCGCCAACATCCTCAGCCGCCACCCTGGCGGTGGCCAGCGCCCCGCGCGCCGCCGCGGCGCCCATGAAGGCGCAGGTTTCATGCGAACCGGCGAAGTGCCGCTGGCGAATGCCCGTCCGCTCGACGATCCACTCGTCCGACGTATCCACCCGCTCCGCCATTTCGGCGTTGGAGACGATCTTCTCCGGCAAATAAGTGCCGATCCCGGCCAGAACCGCGCGCCGGCGCAACGGCGTGGGCGTCGCGTCAGACATCAGGGGTCCCCGCCTGCTCGGTGGCCAGAATGGCGCGGTCCATCGCGGCCAGCCCCTCGGCGATACGGCTGTTGAAGTCGTTGGTTATCATATCCATCGCCACATCCACCGCATGCGCAAATCCTTCAGCATCCGTTCCACCGTGAGATTTCACCACCACGCCGTTCAATCCCAGCAGCACCGCGCCATTGTAGCGGCGCGGGTCCAGCAGCTCGCGCAGGCGCCGCAGGGCGCCCCTGGCCAGCACATACCCTGCCTTGGCCAGCGGGCCGGAGGTAAACACCCGCTTCAGCAAATCGCCAACCAGCTTGAACGCGCCCTCCCCCGTCTTCAGCGCCACATTGCCGGTAAACCCGTCGGTGACAATAACATTCACCGTCCCCGCGGTAATGTCATGCCCCTCGATAAAGCCATGGAACTGCACGCCGATCGGGCTTTCCCGCAGCGTGGCGGCGGCGGCGCGCAGAACATCATTGCCCTTGCCCTCCTCGGAGCCGACATTGAGCAACCCGATGCTCGGCGCCGGCAGCCCCAGGACGATTTTGGCGAACACCTCGCCCATCAGCGCGAACTCAACCAGATTGCGGGAGTCGCAGATCACGTTCAGGCCGAGGTCCAGCATCACCACATCACCCTTGGCCGAGGGCGCGGTCGCCGCCATCGCCGGGCGGTCGATGCCCTGCATGGTCTTGAGCACGATTTTGGACAAAGCGAGCAGCGCGCCGGTATTGCCGGCGGAAATCACCCCCGCCGCCTCGTTATTATGCACGGCGTCGATCGCCCGGCGCATCGAGGAATCGCGCATGCGCAAAGCCACGGTGGGCTTCATATCCCCCGTGATGACATCACTCGCATGGTGCAGCGTGCTCTGCGCCTTCAGCTGCTTGGTCTTGGCCACCAGCGGCGCCAGCACCGCCTCATCGCCGAACAGCCGGAAGCGGGCCAGCGGATGCCGCACGGCGGCAAGTTCCAGCCCGGCGATAATCGCCTCGGGCGCATGGTCCCCCCCCATGGTATCCACAGCCAGTATATTGCTCCGGCTCATCGCATACCCTTGGGGGAGTTTCCTGTTGCCGATTTTACCGAAATGAAAGCCTCAGACGCGAACGACGCCCTTGGCGGTCTTGCCGGAGGCGACCACTTCCCGGTTATCGTAATGGCCGCAATGGGCGCAAACATGGTGCGGGCGCTTCAGTTCGCCGCAGTTGCCGCATTCCGCATGCGCTTCCGCGCGCAGAGCCTGGTGGCTGCGGCGCATGCCGGCGCGCGAGGGGGAGGTTTTACGTTTAGGAACGGCCATAGCTGCTGCAACCTTAAAAAATGCGATAAATACAAACGAGAGGCGCGGCGTAGCAGAGCCGCCGCCGTGCCGCAAGTCATAGATGCCACGCGAGGCCCGAAGGGCTGCCGCCGAGGCTGATTATTTTCCGCGCGCGGCGCACTGGCGGCCCTCCCGCCTCATGATACGGAGCCATCCTTGCGGCCCTTCAGCACGTCGAACGGGCTTGCCCGCTCACCGCTGAATTCCTCCGGCAGGGCAGCGCCCGGCTTGCGCGGATACGGGTCCAGCCCCAGGGCGAGCTGTTCGGCCAGCGCCTCGCCAAGCTCGAGCAGATCCGCCATGTAAGGTATCTCATCCGGCCCCTCCAGGCTCTCGGGGTCAAACTCCACCCCCTCGGCTTCCGGCAGGCTCTGCGCCGGCACGAATCGCAGTTCGCACACCTCCTCCACGCGGGCATCGAACGGCTCCAGCGTGAGCACGCATATCTGCGTGACCTCCGCCACCATGCTCAGCCGCGCCGCGATCACCCCAGCCCGCTCATGCCGCAGCACGAACACCCCGCGCAGCAGGGCAATGCCCGGCAGGCCAAAGCGCGTGGCCAGCTCCGCGCGCGTGGCCGCATCGGCCAGCAATACATGTTCCTGGGCCGTTTCCCTGATATGCGAGGCTCTGATGGGCCGGTGAAAATTCTGTTCCATGCCCTAGATATAGGCCGACTGCATTGACACGGAAGCCCCTGCCGTGAGACCCAACCGCCTGAGATACCCTCTCCAAGCCTTAAGGACCTCAAGCGTGCGCCCTGCCCCGCTGTCATTGACGACCCTGCTCTGCGCGATGCTGACCTTGCCCGGCTGCGCCGTGTTTTCCGATGCGCCGCACTACCGTGGTATCGCCGTCTCCCAGCACGACCTGAACGAGCTGACCCCCGGCATCTCCAGCCAGGCCGACGCCCAGGCCCTGCTCGGCCCGCCAACCTTCGTCGAGCAGTTTGACAATAACAACTGGGACTATGTCAGCCAGATCACGAAAATCCGCATCGGCCAGACCGAGGGGGTCAAGCAGCAGCACGTCGTGGTTCTGCATTTCAACGATAACGGCATCCTCCAGGGCATTTCGCAAAAGGACACGAAAGACAGCGTCCACGTCGCCATGGATGGCGCGCAAACCCCCGTGCCCGGCGGCACGCCCGGCTTCATCCGCCAGCTCATCGGCGGGGTCGGCAGCTACAACCCGCTCGGCGCCGCGTCTGATGCCAGCAACGCCGCCGGCGCCGCCGGCGGTCTCGGCGGCCCCAGCACCGGCGGGGCCGGCGGCGGCAGCGGGTTCTAGCGCATGAAACGGCGGGATCTGCTCAACGGCCTCTCACTCGCCACCCTCTCACTCACCGGCGCGCGGGCGCAATCCGTGCTGGGCGTATCCAGCGCCCCGCTCGCCGCCGCGCCAACCCCAACCGCGCCAACCCAGGCCGCGCAGCAGGGCGACACGGTGGGCCCCGGCTTCACCCGCATCGTCATCGCCCGCTGGGGCGACGCCCTGCTCCCCAGCGCCCCGCCATTCACCCCCAACGCCCTCACCGCCGAGCAGGTCCGCACACAATTCCCCTACGATGCCGTCATCGCCGCGATAATCACCCCTCCCCCCGCGCAGGACGGCATTCCCCGCCTGGTCATGGTCGTGGCCGACCCCACCGCCCCGGCCAGAATGGTGTTTCCCGGCGGCGTCGATAATCCCGCCGTGGCCGGGCGCCTGCAGGGCGCCAGCGTCCTTAACCTGCAATACATGTCCGGCCGCTGGCTCACCGTGGATGGCGGCTACCAGACTCGCCGCATCACCGACGGCACGCTCTGCGAGCTCACCGGCCCGGTCGCCGCCGTCATCGGCAGCACCGTGCAGGGCCTGCTGGCGCCGCAGGCCGGCTGCGCCGCGCCCTGGGGCAACGCGCTGCTGGCCGAGGGCCACACCTCGCCCTGGCTGCAACGCCTCGCCGGCGTGGGCTACGGCTATGCCGACCCCGCCCAGGCCCCGCGCTTCGGCTGGGTCGCGGAGCTGGACGCGCTCCACCCCGGCGCCTTTCCCATCAAGCGCACGGCGCTGGGGCGCTTCGCCCGCGCCGGCATCGCCGCCACCACCACGCAGGATGGCCGCGCGGTCATCTTCATGAGCCAGGACGCCCCCGGCGGCTTCCTGTTCCGCTTCACCGCCGCCACCGCCGCGACTGACGGCACAGCGCTCGACTCAGGCACGCTCTCGGCAGCGCGCATCACCAGCACCGGCATCAGCTGGGTTGATCTGCCAAACACCATCCCCGCCCTGGTGGGCGCGGTGGACGCCGCCGCTTCCGCCGGCGCCTCCGCCTTCGACTCACCCGGCGGCATCGCCATCGCCGCCGGCAACGGCACCATCTACCTTGCCTGCGGCGGCAACCCCGCCCGCACCGTGCCCAACACCCTCAACCCGCGCGCCGGTGACGGCAACGGGCACATCATCGCCCTCACGCCGCCAAACGGCGATGCAAGCGCGAAAACCTTCGCCGGGCAGGTGATCCTGGCCGCCGGCAACCCCGCCACCACGCCCGGCACCACCTATGTAACCGGCTCCAACGGCTGGCTGCGCAAGCCCCGCACGCTCAATATCGGCCCCTCGGGCGAGCTGTGGGTCGGCACCGACCAGAGTGGCGACACCAGCCTGGGCGCGGACGGCCTGTTCATCCTGCAAACCAGCGGCCCCAGCCCTTATATGCTCTCAACCGCCTACCTGGCGCCCATCGGCGCGGCGATCGGCGGTGTGGGCTTCGGCGGCACCACCATTTTCGCCGCCGTGCGCCACCCCGGCGCCACCCCCTCGGCAAGCTTCGACGCCCCCGCCACCCGCTGGCCCACCTTGCTGCCCAACATGCCGCCGCAAACCACCATCGTCGGGCTGGTGCGGGCCTAGCCTACAGATTGTTTTAACCGTCTCTGCAAAAACATTAAGGATAATTCGCAAAAGTTTTTTGGGGTCTGGCCCTTTTTTGCAAAAAAGGGCCAGAATCTTGGGGCGCTTTTCATAAAAAGCTCCCCAAACCCCGCAAAAATTTTTAATAATTTCAATTTGTTATAATAGAAAACGGTTAAAACAGTCGCTTCGAGCAATATTCACTTCATCCGCATGGCCCCACAGGCCTCCCGCAAGGCCGGGCTCAGCGGCACGGAGCGATGTGTCTGCGGATCGAGCTGAACCATCACCGCCTCCGCCTTGGCCACGCAGCGCCCGTGCTGGAACAGCGCCTGCGCCACCGTGATCGAGCTGTTGCCAACGGCTTTCACCGCCGTGCCAATCTCCACGATCCCCGGCCAGGTAATCTCCGCCAGATAATCAACCGCGATGCGCGCCAGCACGAAATCATATCCCGGCTCGCTCAGCGGCCTGCCGCTGGCCTCCAGCAGCGCAACCCGCCCGGTCTCCAGCAGCGTGATGAACACGGCATTGTTGACATGCCCCTGCCGGTCAGTGTCGCCATAGCGGATCTTGTCGTAGGTCTGGGCCGGAAAATCCGCCAGCCGCGGTTGGTTGGGCATTCAGCTCGTACCTTTCCCGGGCAACAGCTTGCCCGGATTGAAGAGATTATGCGGGTCCAGCGCGGCCTTGAGCGCGCGCATCAGTTCCAGATCCACCGCCGGCTTATGCGCGCGCATCCCCGCCAGGCGGAACTGGCCGATTCCATGCTCAGCCGAGAAGCTGCCGCCGCGCGCCACCGCCAATGCCTCCACATCGGCGGTCATGGCCTCCTTGCGGCTGGCGAGGCTGGCAAGCCCCTGCCCCGCCGGCGGGCGGATGTTGATATGCAGGTTGCCATCGCCCAGATGGCCAAAAACATTCAACCGGCAATCCGGGTATGTTTCGGCCACCAGCCGCTCAACCGCCGCCACCATCTCCGGAATCACCGCCAGCGGCACCGCTATGTCGTGCTTCACCGCGCCGCCCTCGCGCAACTCCCCCTCCGAGACCGCCTCACGCATGGCGATGAACCCCAGCGCCTCCCGCGCCGATTGCGCGATGACCGCATCCAGCGCAACCCCCGCCTCCATGGCCCGCGCCAGCAGCCGCTCCAGCGTCGCCGCGGGCGTGGCATCGGCATCCAGCGCCGAGAGTTCGAGCAGAACATAAGCCGGCGCGGCAAAAGGCAGCCGCCCGCCCGGCGTGTGCGCCGCCCCCAGCCGCATCGCCGGGCCGTCGATAAACTCGCATAATGTAAGCGCCGGGCCGCATTGATGCCGGATCCGCGTGAACAGCTCCAGCCCCGCCGCCACATCCGCCACCCCCGCCAGGGCGCAGGCCTGGGCGCTCGGCGCCGGATAAAGCCGCAAGGTGGCGGCGGTGATGATGCCAAGCGTCCCCTCCGCGCCGATGAACAGCTGCTTGAGATCAAACCCGGTATTATCCTTGCGCAAGGCGTTCAGGCCATCCCAGATCCGCCCATCCGCCAGCACAACCTCCAGCCCCAGCACCTGCGCGCGGGTGGACCCGTAGGAGAGCACCTGCATCCCCCCGGCATTGGTGGAAATAATCCCGCCAATCTGCGCCGAGCCCTCGGCGCCGAAGCTGATGGGAAACAGCTTGCCCGCCCCCGCGGCGACCGCGCGCGCCGCATGCAGGGTTGCACCCGCCTCCACGGTCATGGTGTCACCCACCGGGTCCAACGCGCGGATTTGGTGCAACCGGCGCAGGTTAAGGATAACCTGCCCACCCCCCGGCGCCGGCACACCTCCGGCCACGAGCCCGGTATTGCCGCCCTGCGGCACAATGCCAACCCCCGCATCGGCGCAGCATTTCACAACCGCCGCCACCTGCGCGGCCGAATCCGGCAGCACCACGCAAAGCGCCGCATGGCGCGCAATCCCGCGCCAGTCGGTCTCAAAGGCCGCGCGGTCCCCCGGCGCGGCAACCACCGCGCCCTGCCCCACAATCTCCCGCAGCGCCGCGCGCAGCGTCATTATGCCGGCTTGGCGGCTTTGCCCATTTTATGCGCCAGCGCTTCCTCCGCCGTGCCCACGCCGCCATGCGCGGCTGACCACGCCATGGGGTTCTCCAGAAACTTGCGCACCCCTGTCAGCGCCGAGTCGGAGAAATAAGGCTGGCTCTTGGCCGCCTCCAGAACGTCCCACCAGGTGCATAGGTGATGCAGCGAAATATCCATGCTCGCCAGCGTCTCGAAGCTGCCGGGGAACACGCCGTAGAAAAACACCACGAAGGTATGGTTGCAGATGGCGCCCGCATCGCGCAGGGCCTTGGCGAATTGGATTTTGGAACCACCATCGGTGGTGAGGTCCTCCACCAGCAGCGTGTTCATGCCCTCCGGCACGTCGCCCTCGATGAGGGAATTACGCCCAAACCCCTTGGGCTGCTTGCGGATATAGGCCATCGGCGCGCCCATGCGCTCAGCGATCCAGGCGGCGAAGGGAATACCCGCCGTCTCCCCCCCAGCCACGGCCTGGATGGCCTCATACCCAACATGGCGGCTGATCTTCTCCACCGCCAGATCACAAATCTTGGCGCGCGCGCGGGGGAAGAAGATGATCTTGCGGCAGTCGATATAGACAGGGGATTTCCAGCCGGAGGTGAGCGTATAAGGCTCCTCCGGGCGGAAATTCACCGCCTTGATCTCGAGCAGCAGCTTGGCCGTGGTCAGCGCCGCGTCCCTGTCCCAGTCGCTCGCCCAGTCAATTTTCGCCGCAATCCGCCCGCTCATGGTTCAACTCCTCAGAATCCTGGGATTTTCCTATCCCGAGTTGCGCAACCCGTCCATGCGGGCGCCACCCGCTGGGCAGGCTTGTCTCCCCGGCCTGGAATGATATTGAGGTCGCCATAATCCAAGGAGCGTTGCGCATGGCGAAAATCAAGGTAAAAACCCCGGTCGTGGAGATGGACGGCGATGAGATGACCCGGATCATCTGGGGCTTCATCAAGGAAAAGCTGATCCTCCCATATCTCGACATCGACCTCAAATATTACGATCTCGGCATTGAATATCGCGACCAGACCGACGACCAGGTAACCCTGGACGCCGCCCACGCCACCAAGAAATACGGCGTGGGCGTTAAATGCGCGACCATCACGCCCGATGAAGCACGGGTTGTTGAATTTGGCCTGAAGAAGATGTGGCGCAGCCCCAACGGCACCATCCGCAACGTGCTGGACGGCACCATCTTCCGCGAGCCCATCATCTGCAAGAACGTGCCCCGCCTGGTGCCGCACTGGTCCGAGCCGATCGTGATCGGCCGCCACGCCTATGGCGACATTTACCGCGCGACGGAAATGAAGATCCCCGGCGCCGGCAAGGTGGAGCTTACCTACACCCCCGCCGACGGCGGCGCCCCGGTGAGCCTGGAAGTGCATGATTTCAAGGGCCCCGGCGTCACCATGGGCATGCACAACACCCTGGCCTCCATTGAGGGGTTCGCGCGCGCCAGCTTCAACTACGGGCTGATGCGCAAATACCCGGTCTACCTCTCCACCAAGAACACGATCATCAAAGCCTATGACGGCACCTTCAAGGATACGTTCGAGGCGATCTTCAACAACGAGTTCAAGGCGAAGTACGACGCCGCCGGCCTCACCTACGAACACCGGCTGATCGACGACATGGTCGCCTGCGCGCTCAAATGGAGCGGCGGCTATCTGTGGGCCTGCAAGAACTACGATGGCGACGTGCAGTCCGACATCGTGGCCCAGGGCTTCGGCTCCCTCGGGCTGATGACCTCGGTGCTGCTCAGCCCCGATGGCCAGACCGTCGAATCCGAGGCCGCGCACGGCACGGTGACACGCCATTACCGCGACCACCAGAAAGGCAAGCAAACCTCCACCAACCCGATCGCCAGCATCTTCGCCTGGACGCGCGGGTTGATCTATCGCGGCCAGTTTGACGGCACGCCCGACGTCGTGGCCTTCGCCGAGACGCTTGAAAAAGTCTGCGTGGCAACGGTGGAAGCCGGGTTCATGACCAAGGACCTCGCGACGCTGATCTCCAAGGACGCACCCTGGATGAACACCCAGGACTTCCTCGACAAGCTGGACAGCAACCTTAAGATCGCGATGAAGTAACCTGCGGATTTCTTGGGGCGCTTTTTATAAAAAGCGCCCCAAACCCCGCAAAAATTTTTATTAATATCAGTTGGTTTCAGGCGGCAGACAGCCGCCCAAGCCTAGCGCAGGTCTGGCGGCGTCGCCTCGGCCTTGAGCAGGGCAATCGCCTCCGCCAGCGGCAATATCTCCTGCGCCGCACCACCCAGCCGCCTAATCGCCACCGTGCGCTCCTCGGCCTCCTTGCGCCCCACCACCAGAATATTGGGCACATAGCGCAGGGAATGATCCCTGATCTTGGCGTTTATCTTCTGGTTCGAAACATCAGCCTCGGCTGCCAGCCCGGCGGCGCGCAACGCGGCCACCACCTCCCCGGCATAGGCATCGGCGTCAGAGACGATGGTCGCCACCACCGCCTGCATCGGCGCCAGCCACAGCGGAAAGCGCCCCGCATAATTCTCGATGAGAATGCCGATGAACCGCTCAAAACTGCCGATGATCGCGCGATGCAGCATAACCGGGCGCGCCCGCGCCGAATCAGCCGTCACATATTCCGCATCAAGCCGCTCCGGCAGCACGAAATCCACCTGAATGGTGCCGCACTGCCAGTCACGCCCAATCGCATCGCGCAGCACGAACTCCAGCTTCGGGCCATAAAACGCACCCTCCCCGGGGTTGAGAACATAAGAGACACCCGCCGCCTCGCACGCGCTCTTCAGCGCCGCCTCGGCGCGGTCCCACACATCATCCGCCCCGGCGCGCTCGGCCGGCCGGTCGGAGAATTTGACCGCGAAACTCTCAAAGCCGAAATCCCTGTAGACGGATTCGAGCAGTTCCACGAACCTCACCGTCTCCGAGGCGATCTGCTCCTCGGTGCAGAAAATATGCGCGTCATCCTGCGTGAAGGCGCGCACGCGCATAATGCCATGCAGCGCGCCTGAAGGCTCAAAGCGGTGGCAGGCGCCAAACTCGGCCATGCGCAGCGGCAGCTGGCGGTAAGAGCGCAGCCCCTGCTTGAATATCTGCACATGGCAGGGGCAGTTCATCGGCTTCAGCGCCAGGGTGGATTCCTCGTCCACCACCTCGGCTATGAACATATGCTTGCGGTACTTGTCCCAATGGCCAGACTTTTCCCACAGCTTGCGGTCCACCAGCTGCGGCGTGCGCACTTCCTCATACCCCGCCGCATCCAGGCGGCGGCGGATATAGGATTCCACCGCGCGGTAGAGCTTCCAGCCCTTCTGGTGCCAGAAAATGCTGCCCACCGCCTCTTCCTGAATATGGAACAGATCCATCTCCCGGCCGATGCGCCGGTGGTCGCGCCGCTCAGCCTCCTCCAGCTGCCGCAAATAGGCGTCCAGCTCCTTTTGGTCGCGCCAGGCGGTGCCGTAGATGCGGCTCAGCATCGGGTTCCTGGAATCCCCGCGCCAATAGGCGCCGGCCGTCTTCATCAGCTTGAAGGCGGTCCCCGCATCGCCGGTGGTGCGCAGATGCGGCCCGCGGCAAAGGTCGAACCAGTCGCCCTGATGATAGATGGTAATGGTCTCGCTGCCCGGCAGGTCGCGGATCAGCTCGGCCTTGAAGCGCTCGCCCTTGCTCTCGAACAAGGCAATGGCCTCATCGCGCCCGAGCACCTGGCGCTCAAAGGGCGCATTGGCGGCGATAATCTCGCGCATCTTCGCCTCGATGGCGGGCAGCTCATCGGGGGTGAAGGGCTCATTGCGCGCGAAATCATAGTAGAAGCCGTTCTCGATGGAAGGCCCGATGGTAACCTGCGTGCCCGGATACAGCGCCTGCACGGCCTCGGCCAGAATATGCGCCATGTCATGGCGGATCAGCTCCAGCGCCGCCTCATCCTTGCGGGTGATGAACATCACCGCCGCATCCTCGCCAATCTGGCGAGACATATCCATCTCCACCCCGTTCACCACCATGGCCAGCGCCGCGCGGGCGAGCCCGGGGCCGATGGCGGCGGCGATCTCCGTGCCCGTGACGGCACCGTCAAATTGGCGTGTGCTTCCGTCGGGCAGGGTGATGACAGGCATGTGAACTCTCAAAATGTTAAGGACGGCGCGTTATGGCAGGGAGGCCAGCACCTGCGCAACCGGAAGATCACGCAGGTTTGGCGCGCGCAGAATAACCGGCCACCCGCCATCGGGATAGCGCGGCGCGGTCAGCGCCGGGTCGCTGGCGCCAGAGAACAGCACGACCGATGGTATCCCCAGCGCCGCCGCCAGATGCATGGGGCCGGTATCATTGCCAATCGCGAGCGCCGCCCGGGCGGTAATGGCGGCGAGTTCAAAAAAACTGGTCCGCCCCGCGAGGTTGAGGCCCGGAATTTCGCGCGCCAGCGCAACCTCCGCCGCCCCGCCCACGATCACGGCGGGCAACGGCAAAGCCCGCGCCAGCCGCGCGAAATTCTCCTCCGGCCAGCGTTTCTCCGGCCGGTGCGGCGCCGCGCCGGGAACCAGCAAAATAAACTGCTCCGGCAGCTGAAACGCCGAAACATCCGCGCGCAGCAGCCAGGAGAGGTTAGGCGCCGGCAATTCCATAATCCCGGCGGCCCGCAACTGGCCCCGCAGCCGCTCGCGGGTATGGGTGGTCTTGCGGTTGGGGTCGGCATCCGGAAAAGCGCAGCCCTTGGCGATGCCCGACCATGGCGGACGCCCCGCAAGGCTGAAATAGCGCGTGCTGCGGCCCGAGGTCTGCAGGTCATACACCATGTCAAACCCGCGCAGCTGGCGGCGCAGCCGCCACAAGGCGGGCAGGTTCCAGGCTTTCGGGCGGGCGTCGATGCTCACATGGTCAAACCACGGGCTGGCGCCCAGCAGCCCGGCATAGGGCTTGGTGGTCAGCAGGCTGATCCGCGCGCCCGGATGCGCCGCGCGGATCGCGGCCATGGCCGGCAGGCTGAGCAATATGTCACCCAGCGCGCCGTGCTTGATGACGAGAATTCTCATGCCAGCAGCTCCGCATACACATCGAGCACCGCCTGCTGCATGGCGGCGATGGAGTGATGCGCCACGATATGCTCCCGCGCATGCCGCCCCCAGGCAATGCGCTCCTCGGCCGGCATGTCCAGCGCCATGTCAATCGCCTCCGCCAGCGCCCCGGCATCGCCCGGCGGCACCAGAAAGCCGGTCTCACCCGGAATAATCGTCTCCCGCGCGCCGCCATGGTCGGTGGCGATCACCATCCGCCCCATCGCCTGCGCCTCCACGATGGTGCGCCCAAACGCCTCCGGATTGGTGGAGGCGTTGACGATGACATCCGCCAGCATCATGGCCGCTGGCATATCCTCATTATGCCCGGCTATGCGCACCCGCTCCGCCACGCCAAGCGCCTCGGCATGGGCGGCAAGGCTGGCGGCATAGGCGCCGCGCCCCTGGTCGCCACCGGCCAGCACGGCAATCGCCCCCGCATGGCGCAGCCTGGCCAGCGCCGAGATCAGCACCTTCTGCCCTTTCCATGAGGTCAGCCGCCCCGGCAGCATGATAATGTGGCGGCTCATATCCACCCGCCAGTCCCGGCTCAGGCGCGCCACCCGGTCCCCCAGAACATTGGCCGGATCGAATTTGACCGTATCAACCCCGCCGAGCACAACCCGCAGCCTGTCCTCGCCCAGGCCATAGCGCGCGCGCACCAGCGCGGCGATGAACGCGCTCACCGCGATCACCCGCTCCCCGCGCGCCATAACCGCATTATACCGGTGCTTGAAGGCGTTCTTCTCGCTGTAAACGCCATGATACGTCGTCACGAACGGCGTCTTCGTGCGCCGCGTCGCCCAATAGGCCGACCATGCCGGCGCGCGCGAATGGGCATGCACCAAGTCCACCCCGCGCTCGGCAATCAGCGTCTCCAGCCGCCTGGCATTGCGCCGGATGGTGAAGGGAGACTTGCTGGCCAGCGGCAGGTTGATAACCTCCGCCCCCGCCCGCGCGGCCGCGCTGCTCAGCGCCCCCGGCTCGGCGGCAATCAGCGCGACATGCCCGCACGCCCGCACCGCCTCGGCGATTTCTATCACGACCCGTTCAGCACCGCCGGTATCGAGCTTTGGCAGCACTTGGAGAATCGTCATGGGTCGATCAATCATGGCGCGGGCGCTACCACGGATTACGGCTTAAGGGGAGATTACAGTGGCGGTAACATTCCGGGTGCCTGATATGGCGCTGGCGTATGAGTTTCTCGACGGCGCCGGGCCGGTGGTGGTGTTCTGCCCCGGCTTCGCCTCCGACATGGGCGGCACCAAGGCCATGGCCCTGTGGGACATGTGCCGCGCCCGCGGCCAGGCGATGCTCCGTTTCGATTATGCCGGCCACGGCCAGTCAGCCGGCGCGTTCGTCGATGGCTGCATCGGCGCCTGGGCGGCCGATGCCGCGCATGTGGTGGCGGTGGCGGCGCCTGAGCGCGAGCTGCTGCTGGTCGGCTCCTCGATGGGCGGATGGATCGCCCTGCTGCTCGCCCGCGCCCTGGCGCGGGTGCGGGCCATGGTGCTCATCGCCCCCGCGCCGGATTTCACTGAACGGCTGATGAAGCCCGAACTGGGCGCCGCCGAATGGGCTGAGCTGCGCACCAAGGGGGTGATCCACCAGCCCAGCCAATACGGCCCGCCAACACCGCTCACCCTGAAACTCCTGGAAGACGGCGCAAACCACCTGGTGCTGGACGCGCCGATCCCCTTCACCGGCCCGGTGCGCGTGCTGCACGGCATGCGCGACGCCGATGTGCCCTGGCAACACAGCCTGCTGCTGGCGGAACGGCTGATGAGCGAGGATGTGCGGCTGATATTCGTCAAGGATGGCGACCACCGGCTCTCACGCGCGGCAGATCTGGCACTGCTGTGCGAGACCGTGGGAGAATATCTGGCGCGCGCGTGAGCATGCGTCTGCCAGACGGATTACCGGCGCAGTCCTCATCCTGGATGAGGCAAACATCATGGATTCGTCACACCACAAATTCAAAAATGTAATTATTTCTTATAGTGAACGAGCTTGTCCGCCACTCAACCGGCAAATGCGGATTTAACTGAGCGGGGGGGGTGTTGCGGCCATGACAAAAACGAAGGTGTTGCGGCGTATCTTTTCGATTTTATTCCTTGTTTTGGGGTTTGAGCCTCTTGTTCTTACGTTGCGGTTTCCGATTTTTCTGGAGCACCACAAGTTTGTAATCATAATTATTTATGAGTTATTTTTGGTGATGAATTTTTTTCTTACAACAAGATTTTTAAGAGAAAAACCAAAAAACCAAGCCATGGTTGTTTCTGGAAGCCAATAATCCCAAGCAATATCCAGCCAGGTTGAACCGGAAGATTGAATTTAAGAAGATTGAATTTAACCGGATGAAATTGAGTGCCCGAACATAGCGTCGGATATCCGGGTGAACAAAAAATGCTCTCGCCAGGCAAGCGCGCCGGGATTCAGGATTTTTCCTGCTGGAGGATGGCGGCTAACCCCTCCCGGTAGGTCGGGTAGAGCCATTCAAGCCCCAGCGCCGCCTTGGTTTTCGCATTGGCCACACGGCGGTTCTCTGCCCAGAAGCTCAGGCCCATCGGGCTCATCAGGGGTGCCGCCTGCGCGAACTCAACCGGCGCGGGCGGCGCCACGCCAAGCAGGCGCGCCGCCTCCACCACCACATCAGCGCTGGCCGCCGGCTCGTCATCGGCGAAATTGAAAATACTGCCCCCCGGCCCGGCTCCCCGCCGCATCGCCGCCAGCACGCCCCTGGCAATGTCGTCACGGTGGATACGGCCGAACAAATGCCCCGGCTTCACCACCCGCCGCGCGGTCCCCGCGCGCAGATCATCGAACATCGAGCGGCCGGGGCCATAAATCCCCGCGAGCCGGAAAATATCCACCGCCACGGCAAACCGCATCCACGCCGCCTCGGCGGCCACCCGCCGGCGCGTGCGCGGTGATCCCGGGTTGGGCGCGCTATCCTCATCCACCCAGGCGCCGCCCGCATCGCCGTAAACCCCGGTGGTGGAGAGATACCCGATCCAGCGCAGCGCCCGCGCCCTGGCAATCTGCCCGGCATAGCGGGCAAGCACCGGGTCCCCGTCCTCATCCGGCGCGGCGGTGGTGATGATATGGGTAGCACCCTCAATGGCCGGCCCGGCATCCGCGAAGGCGATGATCTCAACCCCCGGTTCCACCTCCCGCCCCGCCGGGTTGCGCGAGGTGGCGGCAACGCCAAACCCCGCCGCCGCCGCGGCCCTGGCAATCGCCCGGCCGGTATAGCCAAACCCGAAAACGAGGAGGGTTTGGCTCAAAAATCCAAATCCGCGTAATGCGGCGGCGGCGCTTGGCCGTTAATGCGGTCGGCCAGCACCGCGCGGAAGGCGGGGCGGGATTTCATGCGCGCATACCAGTCCTTGGCGGCGGGGGAGATATTCCAGTCAATATCGCCGATGAAATCCAGCGAGGAGAGCTGCGCGGCGGCCGCGAAATCCGCGAGCGAGAGCGTCTCCCCCGCCAGCCAGCGCCTATGTTCGGCCAGCCAGCCGATATAGAGCAGATGCTGCTTCAAATTGGCATAGCCCGCGCGCAGCGCCCCGGCTTCCGGCGCGCCCAGGCGCAGCGCCTGCTTCATGTTCTTCTCCCATACGAGGTTACGCCCCACCTCGCTGAAGAACTTCTCATCGAACCATTTAACCAGCCGGCGCGATTCCACGCGCTCCGCCATGTTGAGCCCGAGCAGCGTCATATCCGGATAGGCTTCCTCCAGATACTCGCAGATCACCGCCGAATCAGGAACAACCAGCCCGCTATCCTCAACCAGTGTTGGCACCGTGCAGGCCGGGTTCAGCTCCAGATATTCCGGCCGCCGTTCCCACACTTTTTCCACCCGCAGCTCAAACGGCAGCCGCCGCTCGGCCAGAACCAGACGCACTTTGCGGGCGAAGGGCGACAAAGGCAGATGATACAGGACTCGCATGGCTCACTTTATGCCACCAGTGCGGGCGCACTTAAAGTGAGCCCGCACCGTCGCATCTCAGGCACGCTTCTCAACCGCCTCGTCCGACAGCGGCGCCGGCAGATATTTCACATATTCCTTAGGCACCACCTGCCAGAAATGCGCCGATTCACGCGACCAGTCGTTCAAAATGGCAGCCGCGTAGCGGCTCTGCGTCTCCGCCGCGTGGCGCTCGATCAGGGATCTCAGCACCCCCTCCCAATGCGGCGTGGCGACTCGCTGCCAGCTGAGCGATTCCGGGTTCAGCCGCAGCTCGAACTGCCGCGCCGGGTCGTAGACAAAAGCCATGCCGCCGGTAAACCCGGCGCCAAAATTGTCACCCACCTCGCCCAGCACCACCACTGTGCCGCCGGTCATGTACTCGCACCCGTTCGAGCCGATGCCCTCAACCACCGCGATCCCGCCGGAATTGCGCACCGCGAAGCGCTCGCCCGCCCGCCCGGCGGCGAACAGATGCCCCGAGGTCGCGCCATAAAGGCAGGTATTGCCCATGATCGTGTTTTCATTCGTCTTCAGTTTGGAGGACGGCACCGGCCGCACCACGATGGTCGCCCCCGAAAGCCCCTTGCCCACATAATCATTGGAATCGCCGAACACTTCCAGCTTCAGCCCGCTCACCGCAAACGCGCCCAGCGACTGCCCCGCCGAGCCGCGCAGCCGCACGGTCACATGGTCGGGCTGCAGCTTCGCCTTGCGGTATCTGGCGACGATCTGCGAGCTGAACTTGGTGCCGATGGCGCGGTGCGTGTTGCGGATGTTGTACTGCAACTGCATCTTCTCGCCATTTTGGAAAAATGGCTGCGCATCGGCGATCATCTGCGCGTCCAGCGTCTCCGGCACCTCGTTGCGGCCGCTGCGGGTGCAGTAGCGCGCATGCGGGCCAGGGTCGGCCTGGGCCAAAATAGGGTTGAGGTCGAGGTCATCCAGATAATCCGCCCCACGGCTCACCTGATGCAGCAGATCCGTCCGCCCGATGATCTCTTTCAGCGATTTGAAGCCCAGCGAGGCCAGAATCCCGCGCACATCCTCGGCAATGAAGGAGAACAGATTGATCACCTTCTCCGGCGTGCCCTCGAACTTCTTGCGCAATTCCTCATCCTGCACGCACACGCCGACCGGGCATGTGTTGGAATGGCACTGGCGCACCATGATGCAGCCCATGGCGACCAGCGAGGCGGTGCCGATGCCGAACTCCTCCGCGCCGAGCATGGCGGCGATGACCACATCCCGCCCGGTCTTTATCCCGCCATCCGCCCGCAATGTCACCTGATGGCGCAGCCGGTTGAGCATGAGCACCTGATGCGCCTCGGAGAGGCCCATCTCCCACGGCATCCCCGCATATTTCACCGAGGATTGCGGCGACGCCCCGGTGCCGCCCACATGGCCGGAGATGAGAATGGCATCCGCCTTCGCCTTGGCAACGCCCGCCGCGATGGTGCCGATGCCCGAGCGCGAGACCAACTTCACGCATACCGTGGCGCGCGGGTTGATCTGCTTGAGATCATAAATCAGCTGCGCCAGGTCCTCGATGGAGTAGATATCATGGTGCGGCGGCGGGCTGATGAGCGTAACCCCCGGGGTCGAATGGCGCAGCCGCGCGATCAGCTCCGTCACCTTGAAGCCGGGCAGCTGCCCGCCCTCGCCCGGCTTCGCCCCCTGCGCGATCTTGATCTCGATCTCCTTGCAGTCATTCAGATATTCGGCGGTAACACCAAAGCGCCCCGAGGCGATCTGCTTGATGGCGGAGGAGGCATTGTCCCCATTGGGGCGCGGCTCGGCGCGCGCGGCATCCTCGCCGCCCTCGCCGGAATCCGAGCGCGCGCCAATCCGGTTCATCGCGATAGAGAGCGTCTCATGCGCCTCCGGGCTCAGCGCGCCCAGCGAAATCCCCGGCGCGAGCAGCACCTTGCGGATTTCGGTGATGCTCTCGACATCGTCGACCGAAATCGGGGTCAGCCCATCGGTGCGGAAATCCAGCAGGTCCCGCAGCGCGATCGGGCGCTGCTGGCGCACCGATTCCGCATAGCGGCGGTAGAGCTGGTAGCTGTTGGTGCCAACCGCCGTCTGCAGCAAATGGATGGCGTTGTTGTCAAACGCATGCGCCTCGCCCGCGCGGCGCAGGCGATACATGCCGCCGATCTCCAGCGGCACGATATTGCCGCCCCACGCCGCCTCATGCAGCCCCAGCACCTTATGCGCGATGCCCGGCAGCCCGATGCCGGAAATGCGCGAGTTCATGCCGGGGAAGAACTCGCCGACCAGCGCGCGCGAGAGGCCGATGGCCTCGAAATTATACCCCCCGCGATAAGAGGCGATGACCGAAATGCCGAGCTTGCTCATGATCTTGAGCAGCCCCTTATCCACCGCCTTCTTGTAGCGGTAGACGCACTCCTTCAGCGTCAGCTTGCCAAACAGCCCGCGCGCATGCCGGTCGGCGATGCATTCCTGCGCCAGATAAGCGTTGATCGTGGTGGCGCCCACGCCGACCAGCACGGCGAAATAATGCACATCCAGGCACTCGGCCGAGCGGACATTAAGGCTGGTGAACGTGCGCAGCGACTGGCGGACCAGATGGGTATGCACCGCGCCGGTGGCGAGAATCATCGGAATGGTCGCCCGCTCGGGCGAAATCGCCTCATCGGTCAGGATCACATGCGTGCAGCCCGCGCGCACCCCCTCCTCGGCCTCGCGGCGGATGCGCTTGATCGCCCGGCGCAACCCATCCTCGCCGTTGATAACCTTGAA
>JAKBAQ010000245.1 GCA_021808985.1 Pseudomonadota bacterium | reverse complement strand
CCCTGGTGGATAGCTGCGCCGCCCTGGTGTTCGCCTTCCTGGTGAACGCGGCGATCCTGGTGATGGCCGGCAGCGTCTTCCACGCGCACGGCGAGACCAACGTGCAGGATCTCGGCCGCGCCTTCGCCCTGCTCTCGCCCATTCTGGGCAGCCGCGCGGCGGCGGTCATTTTCGCCATCGCGCTGCTGGGCTCGGGCATCAACGCCACCGTCACCGGCACGCTCGCCGGCCAGGTGGTTATGGAAGGCTTCCTGCGCATGCGCATGCCCGTATCGGTGCGCCGGCTGCTCACGCGCGGGCTGGCGGTGCTGCCGGTGGTGGGCGTGCTGCTGCTGGCCGGGCCCGCGGCGGTCAACCGGCTGCTGGTGCTCAGCCAGGTCATCCTCTCGCTGCAACTGCCCTTCGCCATGCTGCCGCTCATGTTTTTCACCATGCGCCTGCAACTTCTGCGTCCGCCCGCCTGGCTGCGCGGCGCGGGCTGGCTGGTGACCGGGCTTATCCTGCTGTTCAACTTCGCCTTGCTCTGGAGCCTGATTTAAAAACCGCCCCCTTGCGCCGGTTGCCGCGACGCACAATTTGGCTATAGTTGCGCCAGCCGATGCCGCGCGCCACGCAAGCACCGGTAAACTTCACGCTTTTAGGACAACCCCGACTCACTCAATCGTCCGCAGGACGACAAAAAAAAGGATACCCGCCGTGGCCAACGATAAGTCTCAAAACGTGCAGGACGTATTCCTGAATCACGTCCGCAAGAGCAAGACACCGGTAACCGTGTTTCTTGTAAACGGCGTTAAATTGCAGGGTGTTATCACCTGGTTTGATAATTTTTCCGTGCTGCTGCGCCGCGACGGGCATACCCAGCTCGTCTACAAGCACGCCATCAGCACCGTCATGCCCGGCGCGCCGATCATGCTTTTTGACGCCTCCAAGGCCGAGGGCGCCGCGCCGCCGGTTGAAACCACCGGAACCCTGAAGCTGAACCGCGCGCCCGAACCCCAGTACGATCTGGACATGGACAACTGACCTCGCGCGAGGATGGCGGGGCATCCGCCCGGCAGATGAAAGAAACGGCGCCGCCGCCAAAACGGGCGGCCATACTCCTCCCCTGGGATAAATCCGTCGCCCGGCTGAGCACGGCCTCCCGCTCGGCGGAGGCGCGGCTGGCCGAGGCCGTGGGGCTGGCGGCGAGCATCGGCCTCGTGGTGGTGCATGAGCATGTGTTCATCATCCGTAGCGTTACGCCTGCAACCTTGTTCGGCAAGGGCCAGGTGGAGCTGGCGCGCGAGGCGATGGCCAGCGCGCAGGTGGATGTGGCCGTGGTGGATGCCAGCCTGACCCCGGTGCAACAGCGCAACCTGGAGACCGCCTGGGGCGTGAAGGTGATCGACCGCACCGGCCTGATTCTCGATATTTTCGGCGCCCGCGCCCGCACCCGCGAGGGCACGCTGCAGGTCGAGTTGGCGCATCTGGAGTATCAGCGCTCCCGCCTGGTCCGCTCCTGGACCCATCTGGAGCGCCAGCGCGGCGGCTTCGGCTTTCTGGGCGGGCCGGGCGAGACGCAGATCGAGGCTGACCGCCGCCTGATCGGCGATCGGATCACCCGTCTGCGGCTGGAGCTTGAGGATGTGCGCCGCACGCGCGGCCTGCACCGGGGCGCGCGCAAAAAAGTGCCCTACCCCGTGGTCGCGCTGGTGGGCTACACCAATGCGGGCAAATCCACGCTCTTCAACGCCCTCACCGGCGCCGAGGTCATGGCCGAGGATCAGCTCTTCGCCACGCTGGACCCCACGATGCGCGGAATCGTGCTGCCATCCGGCCGGCAGATCATCCTCTCCGACACCGTGGGCTTCATCTCCGACCTGCCGACCGAACTGGTCGCCGCCTTCCGCGCCACGCTGGAAGAAGTGGCGGAGGCCGATGTGCTGCTGCATGTGCGCGACGTATCCCACCCCGACGCCCAAGCCCAGGCGGCGGATGTGCGCGCCGTGCTCAACCGCATGGCCAAGGACGGCACATTGGACGAAAACTGGCAGAACCGCACGCTGGAAGTGCTGAACAAGGCAGATCTGCTGGGCGGCGTGGAACGTGTGATCCAGGGCGAGGGCATCGCCGTCTCGGCCCTCACGGGCGAAGGGCTGGAGCGGCTGCGCGCGGAAATCGACGCCCGGCTGGCCGCGCGCATGGAGCTGCTGGTGGTGGACATCCCGGTTGCCGACGGCGCCCGGATCGCCTGGCTCTACCGCCATGGCGAGGTGCTGGCCCGCGAGGATGGCGAGGACATGATCAAGCTGCGCGTGCGCCTGCCCGCCGCCGGCAAAGCGCGGTTCGAGCGGCTGTGATCGAAGCGGTGATCCGCCTGCTGCGCGACGTCTCGCGCCGCGAGATCATGCCGCGCTTCAAGCACCTGGCGGCGGGCGAGGTGCGGAGCAAATCCGGCCCGCTGGACCCGGTGACCGTGGCCGATGAAGCGGCTGAGCGCGCGCTCGATGCCGGGCTGCGCGCGCTCTTCCCCGGCGATGACGTGCTTGGCGAGGAAGCCGTCTCGGCGGATATCTCCCGTCTTCAGCGCCTCACCCAGCCCGGGCGGGTCTGGATCATCGACCCGATCGACGGCACCGCCAACTTCGCCGCCGAGCTGCCCTTGTTCGGCGTCATGGCAGCGCTGGTGGAGGAAGACCGGATCCTGGCCGGCTTCATCCATGACCCTGTGAGCGACGATACCGCCATCGCCACGCCGGGCGGCGGCGCCTGGATGGTGATGGCCAACGGCCACAGGCGGCGCCTGCAAGTGGCCGCACCCGTCCCCGTGGCGCAGATGACCGGCTCAATGTCCTGGCGCTACATGGAGGAGCCGCTGCGCAGCCACGTGCTGCACCGGCTGGACCGCATGGCCGCCGTCACCGACTATCGCTGCGCCGCGCACCAATACCGGATGCTGGCCGCCGGCCACTGCCACGCGCAGATGTTCCGCAAGCTCCTGCCGTGGGACCATGCGGCCGGCTTCCTGCTGCACCAGGAAGCCGGCGGATACGCGCGCCGGTTTGACGGCTCGGCCTACACGCCCTCCACCACCGGCGGCGGCCTGCTGCTGGCCCCCGACGCGGCAAGCTGGAAGGAACTGGCCGAGGCCCTGCTGCGATGAGCGCTGGCGCGCGCCGGGCCGTGCTGGTGCTGGGCATGCACCGCAGCGGCACATCCGCCCTGGCCCGGCTGCTCAACCTCTGCGGCGCGGCCCTGCCGGAAACCCTGGTGGCGCCGGCGGCGGGCGTGAACGCCACCGGCTTCTGGGAATCACAGGCGCTGCTGGCGCTGCATGATGAGATTTTGGAAGCCTCCGGCAGCTCCTGGCACGACCTGCGGGAGCTGGACGCAAACTGGTTCACAAGCCCGGCGGCGGCGTCTTTCCGCACCCGGCTGGCCGCGCTGCTGGCCAGCGAATATGGCGCCGCGCCGCTGCTTCTGGTCAAAGACCCCAGGCTGTGCCGCCTGCTTCCCCTATGGCGCCCGGTGCTGGCGGAAATGGGCATCGAGCCCCTGGTCCTGCTCCCGGTGCGCAACCCGCTGGAGGTCGCGGCCTCGCTGCGCGCGCGTGACGGATTCGGCGAAGGTAAGTCCCTGCTGCTCTGGCTGCGCCACATCCTCGCCGCCGAGCGCGACAGCCGCGGGCTTAAACGCGCCTTCGTAACCTATGAGCAGATTTTGGCCGACGCCCCAGGCACGCTGGCGCGGCTGGGCCGGGAGCTGGGGGTGGACTGGCCCCGCCCGCCGGCAGCGGCGGCGGCGGATATGCGGGCATTCCTCTCCCCCTCCCTGCGCCACCACGCCCACGCCGCCGATGCGGCGCTGGCAAACCCGGCCCTGCCCTGG
>JAKBAQ010000244.1 GCA_021808985.1 Pseudomonadota bacterium | reverse complement strand
CCATGTGATCGTGGACCCGGCCTGGGCGGACAAGCTGAAGAAGGCGAGCGAGGATGAGGAGGACATGCTGGACCTGGCGTTCGGGCTGGAGAAGACCTCGCGCCTGGGCTGCCAGATCGTGATCTCCGAGGCGCTGGACGGGCTGGTGGTGAAGCTGCCATCGGCCACGAGAAACGCGGCGGGATAGGCACGGCATGCGGGTCGTTGTCGCGATGTCAGGCGGGGTGGACAGCTCGGTGGTGGCCGGGCTGATGGCGCGCGCCGGGCATGAGGTGATCGGCGTGACGCTGCAGCTCTATGACCATGGGGCGGCGGTGGGCCGCAAGGGCGCGTGCTGCGCGGGGCAGGATATTCGCGACGCCAAGCGCGTGGCGGATACGCTGGGGATAGCGCATTACGTGGTGGATGCGGAGGCGCGCTTCCGCGACAGCGTGATGGCTGCGTTCGCCGACAGCTATGCCAGCGGGCAGACGCCGGTGCCCTGCATCGCGTGTAACCAGAATCTGAAATTTGGCGATTTGCTGGAGATGGCGCGCGAGCTGGGCGGCGAGGCGATGGCGACCGGGCATTATGTGCGCAGGCTGGAAGGCGCGGCGGGGGCGGAGATGCACCGGGCGGCGGATGAGAGCCGGGACCAGAGCTGGTTTCTGGCCGCCACGACGCGCGCGCAGCTGGAATTCTGCCGTTTTCCGCTGGGGGACTATGCCAGCAAGGCGCAGGTGCGCGCGTTGGCGGCCGAGATGGGGCTGGTGGTGGCCGACAAGGCGGACAGCCAGGACATATGCTTCGTGCCCAGCGGCTCCTATGCCGGGGTGGTGGAAAAATTCCGCCCGGATGCGCTGAGCGAGGGTGAAATTGTGAGCGAGGATGGGGTGGTGCTGGGGACGCATCAGGGCATCGCGCGCTATACGGTGGGGCAGGCGAAGCGGCTGGGCAACGCGGCGGCGCATATGGTGGTGCGCAGGATAGAGCCGGGGACGCGGCGGATTGTGGTGGGGCCGCGCCGGGTGGAGAGCCTGGAGGTGCGGCTGCGCGATGTGAACTGGCTGATAGACGCGCCCGCGGAGGGGATGGCCGCGGGGGTGAAGATGCGGGCGCGCGATGCGGTGCATGAGGCGCTGGTGGTGCCGCGAGACGGCGGGGCGGTACTGCGGCTGATGCAGCCGGCGCTGGCGGCACCCGGGCAGGCGGCGGTGTTTTATGACGGATCGCGGGTGCTGGGCGGGGGATTTATTGTCTGATTAACCGGGCGGAATACAATCTAGGGTAATTTTATGACGCGACGGCGCGCTTTTTCTGTTGTAGGTTGCTCCGTATTCCCGGATACTGCGCTGTAACGGCAGGAAATTGAATGACGAACGTCACCATTGCCGCGAGCGGCACTTATACACTGAGCGCGCCGCTCACCAACGGCACGAATATCGAATTTTTGAACGACGGCGCGGCGGCGGGCGGGGTGCTGATCCTCACCGATAACGCGCAGGGCAGCGCCTTCAACATCACCACGCAGATAACCAGCGGGACGATCAGCGGGTATGGCGCGAACATCGGCGGCGGGATTTTGAATTTTCAGCCGGGCTCCTATGGCATCGCGGGAGACCAGATCACCATTCAGGCGGTGGCGGATTTGTTCGCCTCGCTCTTTGTGGGCGGCACGCTGAACACGGATTACAATGCGCTGGTTGGGGATATCAGCGAGGCGGCGCAGAGCGGCGGGCAGATTGTGGTGCTGCCGGGCGGGACGGTGGACGGGCTGTCGTTCACCAATCCGTTCACGCTGGATGCGGCGCAGAAGCTGGTGATTGGCGAGGTGGCGGGCGCGCTGTTCGGCACCGCGGCCACGGCGGACCATGCGACCCTGGATATAGGCTTCGGCACGCGGGTGAACCCGAACAGCAACACGCCGTTCGTGGATGCGATTTTCACCACCAATGTCGCCATCAACCCGTGCTTCGCCGCGGGGACGCGGATTTTGACCACGCGCGGGGACGTGGCGGTGGAGGCGCTGGCGGTGGGGGATGTGGTGATCACCCATGCCGGGGAGGAGCAGCCGATTATGTGGATCGGCCGGCGGGAGGTGGAGATTGACGCGCATCCGCGCCCCGAGAGCGTGCGCCCGGTGGTGATTGAGCCGGAGGCGCTGGGCGATGGCATGCCGGCGCGGCGGCTTGTGGTCTCACCCGACCATGCGCTGTTTATCGGCGGGGTGCTGGTGCCGGCGAAGGAGCTGCTGAACTGGACCACCATACGCCAGGACAACGCGGCCGCGCGGGTGCTGTATTACCATGTGGAGCTGGCCGCGCATGATGTGATCTTCGCCGAGGGGACGCCGGTTGAGACGTATCTGGATACCGGGCATCGTGGGATTTTTGACAATGCCGAGGACCATGTGGTGGCGCTGCCGGCGGTGATGCAGCAGCGCCGGGAGGCAGAGGGGTGCGCGCCCTTGTGCCTGGGCGGGCCGGAGCTGGCGGAGATACGGCGCAAGATCGCGGCGCGGCAGGTGGGGATCAGGCTGGCTGCCAGGTAGTGGCGGCGAGATAGGCCTGCAGGCCCGATGCCGGGAGCGGGCGGGAGAAGAGATAGCCCTGGCCGTGGGTGACGCCGCGGGCGCGCAGGCTGTCGCGCAGCTCGGGTGTTTCAATGCCTTCGGCGATGATGTCCTGCCCATTGGCGATGGCGTGGGCCACCATGTCGCGGATGAAGGTCTGGTCGGAGGCGGCGTTGCTGATGACGACGCTGCGGTCCAGCTTGATGGCGCGGATTGGCATGTCCAGCAGGGCGGGAAGGTAGGGCATGGCGGGGGTGATGTCGTCCAGGGCCAGGCCGTAGCCGGCGGCGCGCAGGGTGGTGATGACGGTGCGGGCGGCCTTGAGGTCGTGCACGGGGTGGCGCTCGGTCAGCTCGAAGCGGATGCTGCTGGCGGGCAGGCCGGAGCGGAGGCGGATCAGCTCGATGAGGGACACCATGTTGGGGTGGAGCATGGCGTCCAGCGGCAGGTTGATGGCGATGCAGAGATTTTGCGCCGCGAAGCCTTGCTGGACATATTCATCAAGCGCGCGCTGCATGATGCAGGCGGTGAGGCGCATGGAGCGCTCGGCGCCGGTCATCGCCGCGACCACGGCGGCGGCGCCGCCGACCGTGCCGTCAATGCCGGTGGTGCGGGCGAGGACTTCGGCATAAGCGGGCCGCAGGCCCTCGAGCCGCACGATCGGCTGGTAGAAGATGCGGATTGACGCCATCAGGGCTTGATCTTGTGATGTGTCAGGCATCGTCTAAAAAATCGAATCCTTGATAAAATTAGATTAATATCTTCCTTATATCAAGGTTAACGAAACAATACGAGTTGAATCAAATGGATTTTGTAATGATTGCGGTGAATTAAGAATTAAGACCGGGAGACCTTTAGGTCGACGGTCCGCGCGCGGGGCTGGTGGGGCGGCCGCGCGCAAAACAATCCGCGCGCGGGGCTGGTGGGGCGGCCGCGCGCAAAACAAAGAGTCATACCGGGGGGTTATTTGGCTTTGGGCGGGCTGCCGCTGCGGCGCAGGCGGTGTTCGCCGAGGAAGAGCAGGATGGGGGCGGCGATGAAAATGGAGGAGGAGGTGCCGACCACGATGCCGAACAGCATGATCCAGGCGAAGCCGGAGAGGGCTGAGCCGCCGAAGAGGGCCAGCGGCAGGGCCGCGAGGAAGACGGTGCCGGAGGTGCCGAGGGTGCGGTTCAGGGTCTCGTTGATGGATTGGTCAATAAGGGAGCGCAGCGGCATGGTTTTGTATTTGCGCAGGTTTTCCCGCACCCGGTCGTAGACCACCACTTTGTCATTCGTGGAGTAGCCGATGATGGTGAGGATGGCCGCGATTGTCACCA
>JAKBAQ010000024.1 GCA_021808985.1 Pseudomonadota bacterium | reverse complement strand
ATGTCATGCAAACGGCGATACACATTGGCGCGCGGATTCATCCACGAGCCGAACACGGCCGTAATCGCGCCCCACAGCTGGTCCTGCGGGTCCTGCGGAAACGGCCGGCCGATCTCCTCGGCAACCATCTCCTTGTAGCCTTCCACCACCTGCCGCCAATGCTCCGGCGTCAGCGCCGTATCCTCTATCACATCGGCATCCAGCTTGGCCTGCTCGATGATCTCCTCAAACCGGTGATGATCCACCCCCAGCACGACCGAGCCATACATCTGGATGAACCGGCGATACGAATCCCACGCGAACCGCGGATCGCCCGAGCCCGCCGCCAACCCCTGCACGGTCACATCGTTAAGGCCGAGATTCAGCACGGTATCCATCATCCCCGGCATTGAAACCCGCGCGCCCGAGCGCACCGAAACCAGCAGCGGCTTCTCCTTGTCGCCAAACTTGCGGCCCACGGCGGCCTCGATGCGCGCCAGCGCGGTCTCCACCTGGTCCTTCAGCTCGGCGGGGTAGGTCTCGTTATTCTCGTAATAAGCGGTGCACACTTCGGTGGTGATGGTGAAGCCAGGCGGCACGGGCAGATCGATGCTCGCCATTTCGGCCAAATTGGCGCCCTTGCCGCCAAGCAGGTTGCGCAGGGAGGCATTGCCGTCGTTAACGCCGGCGCCAAAGTTATAAACCCACTTGGTCATAATTTTACTCCCTCAACCTTCAATTCTAGAAAAATCAGCAATGATGTTAACCGTGTCCCTGAAGCGCGCGAGCAGTCGCAAACGATTGCGGCGTAATTCCGGCACGGGGTCGTTCACCGTCACTTCCTCAAAAAACGCGTCGATCGTGGCCCGCAGGCTGGCCAGCCCCGCCACCGCAAGCTCAAAATTCTCCTGCCGGAACGCGCTCAGCGTCTCCGCCTCGATATATGGCAAGGCATCGCGCAGCCGCTCCTCCTCCGGCAGCGGCAACGCCCCCAGCACCAGTTCCGCCGTATGCGGCCCATCCTTGGCATCCTCGATCCGGAGGATATTCGCCGCCCGCTTATAGGCCGCATGCAGGTTCCGGCCATCTTCGGAGCCCAGCAGCCCGCCCAGCGCCTCAACCCGCTTCATCACCCGCACGAGGTCATCATCAGCCCCCGCCGCCAGCACCGCATCCAGCACGTCAAACCGCCGGCCCTCGCCGCGCAGCTTCACCCGCAAACGCTCGATGATGAAGTCGAACAGGCTTTCATCCCCGCCCAGCAACGGCTTCAGCGGCAGGCGCAGCCCGTTTTCCAGAATAATGCGGATCACACCCAACGCCGCGCGGCGCAACGCATACGGGTCGCCCGAGCCGGTCGGCTTCTCGTTGATCTCGAAAAACCTGGTCAGCGTATCCAGCTTGTCCGCCAGCGCAACGGCAACCGCCACGGCGCCGACGGGCACCGCATCCGCGGGCCCCTTCGGCTGATAATGGGTCTTAATCGCCGGGCCAACAACAGCCCCATCCCACCCTTGCGGCGCCTTTTCGGCATAATAGCCGCCCATCACGCCCTGCAATTCCGGAAACTCGCCCACCATCCCGGTCACCAGGTCAGCCTTGCACAACAGCCCGGCCCACCGCGCCTGCTCCGCATTCCCCCCCAGATCACCCGCTATCCTGGCCGCCAGCGCGCCAATCCGCTCCGCCCGCGCCCGCTGCGTGCCTATTTTCGCATGAAAAGTGATCTTCTCCAGCTTCGGCAGCAACTCATTCAGCGGCGTCTTCAGGTCCAGATCCCAAAAATGCCGCGCATCCGCCAGCCGCGCCCGCAGCACCCGCTCATTGCCCGAAACAATCGCCGCCCCGCCGTCATTCGCCTCCAAATTGGCGACAAAGGCGAAATACGGCGCCGGCTCCCCCGCCGCGCCGCGCAGGGCAAAATATTTCTGGTTCGCCTTCATGGAAAGCTCCCGCACCTCCGGCGGCAAATCCATGAACTCCGCGCCAATCCTGCCAATCAGCGCCACCGGCCACTCAACCAGCCCGTTCACCTCATCCAGCAGCCCCGCATCGGGCGCCACCGTCAGCCCAAGCTCACCGGCCTTCGCCGCCAGCCCGCCGGCAATGGCCTCACGGCGCTCATCCTGGCTGGCGACAACCTTGTGCGCCCGCAACGTCTCTTCCCAAACCTGGGCGGAAGACACCCTAACCGGCCCAGGACCATGAACGCGATGCCCCTCGGTCTCATCCCCCGCGCTAACGGGGCCGAGGCTGATGGGCAGCACCACGCCATCCAGCAGGCAGACAATCCGGCGCAACGGACGAACCCAGGTAAAATCCCCGCCCTGCCCCCAGCGCATGGATTTCGGCCAGGGCATATCCGCCAATGCCGCCGGCAGCGCCGATAAAATCAACGCCGCCGCGCCAACCGGCTCCTCACGGCGCCGCAGCCAGAAATAACCGTTTTCCGTCACGATCTCCGACCGCGCGGCACTGAATTTCTCCATGAACTTGGTCAGGGCAATCTCAGGCGCCCCCTCGCGCGGCCCGCGCTCCTCCCTGGTCTGTCCCGGCTTTTGCGTGTCCACCGTCAGCACGACCGCCAACCGGCGCGGACCATGAAACACCCTGCCATCCCTGGGGGCCAGCCCCTGGCACACGTCCTTGCAGATATTCAGCAGCCTCTCGGCCGCATCCCGCTGCATCCGCGCCGGGATTTCCTCGGAAAACAGCTCCAGGAACAACTCAGCCATCAAACCGTTTCCCCCGCCACCCATATCTCCGCGCAGGCCTTCGCCAGCGCCCGCACCCGCCCGATATACGAAGCCCGCTCCGCCACTGAAATAACCCCGCGCGCATCCAGCAGGTTGAACAGATGGCTGGCCTTGATGCACTGGTCATAGGCCGGCAGCGCCAGCCTGTGGCCCACCAGCGCCGCGCATTCCCCCTCCGCGTCGGCAAAATGCCGGATCAGCATGCCGGTATCGGCGAACTCGAAATTATGGGCGGAGAACTCCTTCTCTGCCCGCAGAAACACATCGCCATAGCTCACGCCCGCGCCGTTGAAGTCGAGGTCATATACGTTCTCAACCCCCTGAACATACATCGCCAGGCGCTCCAGCCCGTAGGTCATCTCAAAACTCGGCAAATCAACCGCGATGCCGCCCACCTGCTGGAAATAGGTGAACTGCCCCACCTCCATGCCGTCGCACCACACCTCCCAGCCCAGGCCCCAGGCGCCCAGAGTCGGGCTTTCCCAGTCATCCTCCACGAAGCGTATGTCATGCCGGGCGCGGTCGATGCCGATGGCGTCATAGCTCGCCAGCAGCAATTCCTGCGCATCCGCCGGGCTTGGCTTCACGATCACCTGATACTGGTAATAATGCTGCAACCGGTTCGGATTCTCGCCATACCGCCCATCCGAGGGCCGGCGCGAGGGCTGCACATAGGCCGCCCTCCAGGGTTTTGGCCCCAGGGCGCGCAACGTGGTGGCGGGATGGAAGGTTCCCGCCCCCATCTCCACATCGTAGGGCTGCAGAATCACACAGCCCTGCCTGGCCCAGAAGCCATGCAGAGTAAGGATAATATCCTGAAAACTTTTATGTGTGGTCGGGCTGGTGGGACGTGTCATGAACCATGTATGGGGTTAAGCGGTTATGCGGCGCAGCAATACGGCCCCCAAGGCCGGAGAGCAACCAGGGCCATCACGTTTAAGCAGGTGAGTATCTTATGAGCAAAAGCTTCCGCTGGTCGGTTGAGGACTGGATGAGCCTCTGGATGGTCGCCGTCCTCGGCGGCGGCGCTTACGCCTTCCGCCTGCTGGCCATCGTGCCCCGCGCCACGGTGGGCATGTGCGCCGCCGCCAGCGCGCCCGCCATTTGCGTCCCGCGCCAGGCCGTGCTCACCCTGCAATATTACCAAGGCTTCGGCTGGGCCGCCCTGGCGCTCGGGCTCGCTGGGTTTTTCCTGGCCAAACGCATCCCGGCCGCGCTGGCCCTTGGCATCGGCATCGCCGCGGTGGTCAATTACAACGCCACCACCGGCATCATCGGCGCCGCTTTCGGGCTGGTCACCTGGCTCGGCCTGGCCACCGGCCGCTACGCGCCCAAGGCTTAAAGCCCGAGCTTGCCCATCGCCAAAAATTTATCGCGGCGGCGCGCCTTCAGCGTCTCGGGCGTCAGCCCTTTCAGCGGGGCCAGCTGCTGGGCAATGGCATCGCCCAGCGCCGTCAGCGCCGCCGCCGGGTCGCGGTGCGCGCCGCCCAGCGGTTCGTGCACAATCTCGTCGATCAAGCCCAGCTTCTTCAAATCCTGCGCGGTGATGCGCATGGCCTCCGCCGCCACCGGCGCCTGCGCGGCGTCGCGCCACAGGATGGAAGCGCACCCCTCCGGCGAAATCACCGAATAAATGGCATGCTCGAACATCAGCACCGCATTCCCCGCCGCCAGCGCGATCGCCCCGCCCGAGCCGCCCTCGCCGATAATCGTCGCCACCAGCGGCACCGGGGCGCTCAGGCAGCCCTCAATCCCGCGCGCAATCGCCTCCGCCTGCCCCCGCGCCTCGGCCTCGATCCCGGGAAACGCCCCCGATGTGTCGACGAAGGTGAGAATCGGCATGTCGAACCGCCCGGCCAGCTCCATCAGCCGGCGCGCCTTGCGGTAGCCATCCGGCTTGGCCATGCCGAAATTATGCTTGATCCGGCTTTCCGTATCCGTACCCTTTTCGGTGCCGATCACCATCACCGCCTGGTCGCGGAACCGCCCCATGCCGCCAATAATCGCCGCATCGTCGGCAAACGCCCTGTCCCCGGCCAGCGGCGTGAAGTCGCTGATCAGCGCGGCGATCACCGAAGCCGCCTTCGGCCGCTCCGCATGGCGCGCCACCTGGGTTTTCTGCCAGGGCGTCAGCCGCGCGTAAATTGATTTGAGCTGGCTGTCCGCCTTGGCGGAAAGCCGCGCCACCTCATCGGCGATATTAATCTCGCCGGGCTGGGTCATTCGCCGCAGTTCCTCGATCTTGCTCTCGAGCTCGGCCACAGGTTTTTCAAAGTCCAGGAATTGACGCATGGGACCCGGCGTTTAGCACATATATCCGGCGAGGGAAGCATGGCGCATCCGCGCCCCCCCGTCCGCCCCGCCGCCGCGCGCGCTATTGCCCACTTCTATCCCAGGGCGCGTTGCCCAGATTAACCTGCTTTGGCGTGGTGTTGCTAGCGCTCATCGCCCCCACCCCGGCGCCGATGCCCGCGCCCACCACCACGCCAATCGGCCCGCCGATCAGGCCAATGGCAGCCCCTGTCGCCGCACCCCCGGCCGTGGTGCCGGTCAGCCGCCCCGTGCCCGAGCCACATCCCGCCAGCACCAGCAGCAAGCTCAAAGAAATGATCCGGTTACGCATCCAGCCCTCCAAACAATCCCCCTCTTGTGCCAGAACGTCCCCGCGCCGGGCAACAACCTTCCCAATCGCCACCCAAGCGAAACATCTGGTATCCCCCCGGCCCTTCTTTTATGATACCCGCGCACCCAATTCACCCCACCCGCACGGAGAAATGGCATGTCCGATCTGCTGAAACCTAAACTGCCCCTCAACAAGCCAGGCTGGATCGATGATTTCAAAGCCTTCATCATGCGCGGCAACGTGGTCGACTTGGCCGTCGGCGTGGTCATCGGCGCCGCCTTCACCGGCATCGTCGGCAGCCTGGTGAAGGACATCATCACCCCCGTCATCGGCCTGGCGACCGGCGGGGTCGATTTCTCCAACCTCTTCATCATCCTCAAGGGCGCGCCCGCCACCACCCTCGCCGCGGCCCAAAAAGCCGGCGACGTCACCATCAACTACGGCGTCTTCCTCAACGCCGTTTTCAATTTTCTCATCGTCGCCTTCGCGATCTTCTGGATGGTGCGGCTGATCTCCAAGCTCTACAAAACCCCCGCCCCGGCACCCGCCGCTCCCCCCCCTCCCACGCCAACCGAATCCCTCCTCGGTGAAATCCGTGACCTGCTAAAATCAAAATAATTTAATTCCCCTTCACGGGGTTCACCCCAAATCCCCAACGGCGCCCCCTCCAGGGCGCCGTTTTCGTATCCGGGCGCGCCAAAACCAACGGTTGCAAACACCCGGCCCAGCCCCCGCCTTTTCTCCAAATCCGGCGCTTATCCGCCATTTTCCGGCGCTCCCTCCACACCAGCGCCCCACTGCGCGACTCCAAGCGCGCTTGTTTTCTTTATAAATTCTTAATTTTAACACGTTTCACGCGAAGGTTAAACAAATTTATTGACGAATACTTCTTATGGTTGTATCCCTGCCTCAATGCCTGGAGGTTTAAATGAAAATCCTATCTTTTGAGACTTCATCCAACAAAAAAGACTTACTGACCGCCTTTCTCCGCTCGCGCCTCGCCATCGTTGATGAAACGAACGACCCCGAGGAAGCTCTCGATCTGGTAAAATTCTATGATTATGACGCGGTTCTGCTCCGCCTGTCGGAAGAACGCCTGGGCGATCTTGATATCGTGCGCAAACTCCGCCTGGCCCGCCTGCGCGCGCCAATCGTGGCGGTCGCCCGCACCATGAATGAGACAGCCCGTCTGCGCGTGCTGCAAGCCGGCGCGGACGACCTGATCGTCGACGCCCTCTCGCATGAGGAAATCTTCATGAAGGTCCAAAACCTGATCCGGCGCAGCCGTGGCTTCCAGGAAAACGCCCTGCGCATCGGTTCAGTCGAAATCAACATGAACGCGAAAAAAATCTACGCGAAAGGCCGGCCGGTCACGCTGACGAAAAAAGAATATCAAATCGCTGAAATCCTTGCCCTGCGCAAAGGCGTGGTGCTGAGCAAGGAAGCCATACTGGACCATCTCTATGGCGGGCTGGACGAGCCAAACCCGAAAATCATCGATGTCTTCATCTGCAAAATCCGCAAAAAACTCCAGGCCCTGGGCGTTGAGGACTTCATCGAAACCAATTGGGGCCGCGGTTACATGGTCATCGACCATCGCCAGGACGCCCAGCCGGACAGCAACCCGCGCATACTCTCCCCCCTGGCTGACACCCACGCCCGCGCAATCGCCTGAACCCTCATCCAACAAACCTCCTGAAAGGCTTGATACTCAACCTCCCCGCAATCCAAGGCAGCTGACAAAACACGCAGAAATCAGCCCCGGCTGACTGATTTCAACCTCAATCAGGCAAGGTCGAAGCGGTCAGCATTCATCACCTTGCTCCAGGCCGCCACAAAATCATCCACAAACGCCTTCCGCGCATCATCGCACGCATAAACCTCCGCAATCGCGCGCAACTGCGCATTTGAGCCGAACACGAGGTCGACCACGGTCGCCGTCCACTTCAGTTCCCCCGTCACCTTGTCCCGCCCCTCGAACACACCTTCCAACGTGGCGGATTTCTGCCAGCCCGTCGCCATATCCAACAGATTCACGAAAAAATCATTGCTCAATGCTCCCGGCCTCGCGGTGAAAACACCGTGTTTTGCCTGCCCAACATTCGCCCCCAGCACACGCATGCCGCCAATCAGAACCGTCATCTCCGGAGCCGTCAGCGTCAGCAACTGTGCCTTGTCGATCAACCGCTCAGCCGCCCCCGCCTCATCTCCCTTGCGGATATAATTGCGAAACCCATCCGCAACCGGCTCCAACACCGCGAATGAATGCACATCGGTCTGTTCCTGCGCGGCATCCATGCGCCCCGGCGCAAAAGGCACCTTCACCTCCAGGCCCGCCTTCGCCGCCGCCGCCTCAATGGCGACGCAGCCCCCCAGAACGATCAGATCAGCCAGCGAAACCTTTTTTCCACCCCCCGCCGCGCTGTTGAATTCCTCGCGGATCGCCTCCAGCGTCCCCAGAACCTTCCCCAGCTCCGCCGGCTGGTTAACCTCCCAATCCTTTTGCGGCGCCAGGCGGATACGCGCGCCATTCGCCCCACCCCGCTTGTCACTGCCACGAAACGTCGCCGCCGAGGCCCAAGCCGTCGCAACCAATTGTGCTATGGACAATCCAGCCCCAAGCAGCCTGCGCTTCAAGCCCTCAATATCCCCCGCGCCGATCAATTCATGATCCACCGCCGGTATAGGGTCCTGCCACAGCTGCGCCTCGGCCGGAACAAGCGGTCCCAGATAACGCGACACCGGCCCCATATCCCGATGCGTCAGCTTAAACCACGCCCGCGCGAACGCGGCCGCGAATTCATCCGGATTTTCATGGAAGCGCCAGGAAATTTTCTTATATTCCGGGTCAAACCGCAGCGCCAGATCGGTCGTCAACATGGCCGGCGCATGGCGCTTCGCCCCGTCATGGGCCGCCGGTATCGTCCCCGCGCCCGCCCCGTCTTTCGGCTGCCATTGCTGCGCCCCGGCCGGGCTCCTGGTCAGTTCCCATTCATAGCCAAACAGATTCTCAAAAAAATTGCCGCTCCATTGCGTGGGCGTGGTGGTCCATGTCACCTCCAGGCCGCTGGAAATCGCATCAGCGCCCTTGCCAGTGCCAAAGCGGCTCTTCCAGCCAAACCCCTGCTCCTCAATACCCGCCCCCTCCGGCGCCGGCCCCACCAGCGCCGCATCGCCCGCGCCATGCGTCTTGCCGAATGTGTGGCCACCGGCAATGAGCGCCACCGTCTCCTCATCATCCATCGCCATGCGCGCAAAGGTCTCGCGAATATCCCGCGCCGCGGCCAGCGGGTCCGGCTTGCCGTCCGGCCCTTCCGGATTCACATAAATCAGCCCCATCTGCACCGCCGCCAGCGGATTTTCGAGCGTCCGCCCCCCGCCATGGCGCTTGTCATCCAGCCAGGCGGTCTCCGGGCCCCAGTAAACATCCTCCTCAGGCTCCCAGATATCCACACGCCCGCCGGCAAAGCCGAACGTCTTGAACCCCATCGACTCCAGCGCCACGTTCCCCGCCAGAATCATCAGGTCCGCCCAGGAGATTTTGCGGCCATATTTCCGTTTAACCGGCCATAGCAGCCGCCGCGCCTTGTCCAAATTCACATTATCCGGCCAGCTGTTCAGCGGCGCGAACCGCTGCGCGCCCGCCCCCGCCCCGCCGCGCCCATCGCTGATACGATACGTCCCCGCGCTGTGCCACGCCATGCGCACGAAGAGCGGCCCATAATGGCCAAAATCAGCCGGCCACCAATCCTGCGAGTCCGTCATCAAGCCATGCAAATCCGCAACAACCGCCTGCAAATCCAGCGTCTTGAACGCCTCGGCATAATTGAACGCCTCCCCCATCGGGCCAGACCTCGCCGCATGCTGGTGCAACACACTCAGTTTCAGCTGCTCCGGCCACCAATCCTGGTTTGACCCGGCGCCAACCCTCATCCGCCTGGAAGCCCCGCCGATCACAGGGCACTGGTCATGGCTGTCCATGTTCTCTCCGTTCAGGTTTCGCACCTTTGTTCGCGTACAACTCCCACGCGCCGTCACCCGCGGCCCAGCTCAAGCCCATGCGTCACGGCCAAAATCAGCTGGGGCCGGCCAGGCGCATTTTCAAGCGTTCCATCCCGGCCCGCCCGCCAAAGCGTTGACGCCACCGGGCATTTAATATACAAGCGAACTATATAATTGACTATAATACATTGAGAAACATTCGCATCAGGCGAAGCCACGAGGAGCAGGCATGACCCAGGAAACAGCTGACATCATCGTCTGCGGCGCCGGACACAACACCCTCATCACCGCCGCCTATCTCGCCAAGGCCGGGCTGGACGTTCTAGTCCTGGAAAAAAACGAGATGATCGGCGGCGGCGTCATCTCCAGGGAAATCCCCGGCGCCCCCGGCTTCATCTCCAACCCCCACGCGCAGGGCATCGTGCTGATGGCCGCCAACCCCGTCATCACCCGCGACGAGCTTGGCCTGTTCGCCAAATTCGGCCTGGAAATCGTCGAGCGCGACACGATGTACGCCACCCAGTTCGAGGATGGCAGCTTCATCACCCAATGGCTGGACGTGGACAAAGTCTGCCAGTCAATCGCCAAATTCTCGGAGCGCGACGCCGACGCCTACCGCCGCTTCGCGCGCATCGCCGCCAAGCTGCTGCCCCTGCTCTCGCAAGGCCTGTTCGCCCCGCCAACCCCCCTGGGCTCGCTGTTCATGATGCTCGACCAAAGCCGCGAGGGCCGCTTCGTGCTCAGCCAGCTGATGGACAGCGCCTATAACGTGATCGACAGTTTCTTCGAGCATGAGCAGGTGAAGCTGCACTACATGCACTATGTCGCGGAGCTGATGATCTCGCCCGAGCAAAGCGGCACCGGGGTCGTGCCCTTCCTGCTCACCGGGCTCATCCACAGCGTGAAGCCGTTTCACATCAAGGGCGGCTCCGGCAATCTGTCAAACAGCCTCGGCCGCTGCCTCGCGCATCACGGCGGGCGGATACGGCGCGGCGCGATGGTCGAGAAAATCCTCAGCCGCGGCGGGCGCGTCACCGGCGTGCGCCTCAAGGGCGGCGAGGAGATCCTGGCGCGCAAGGGCGTGGTCGGCAGCATCCACCCGCACGATCTGGGCGCCATGGTCGAAGGCGTGGACAAATTCACCGCCAAGCAGGCCGCCCACGTCAAGCTCAGCAATTTCGGCGCCTTCAACACGCATCTGGCCCTCAGGGAGCCGCCCAACTATCTCGGCGGCGCCGAGGTGAACAACGCGATGATGGTGGAATGCGTGCCGATGGGCATGGAGAATTTCCGCCGCTCCTTCGATGAGCTGCGCTACGGCCGCATCCCCGATTACAATAATTATGACGTCGCCTGCATCAGCCGTGTCGACCCCACCCAGGTGCCGCAAGCCGGCAACGCCTCTCTGTATCTCTACAAATTCGCCCCCCTGCAGCTGGCCGAGGGCGGCAATGCCGGCTGGGCTCATATCAAGGCCGAGACGATGCAGCGCTTCATCGACGGCTACACCCGCTACGCCCCCAACATGGCCGGCAACATCATCGCCGGATACTGTGAAACCCCGCAGGACATGTATGAGCACAACCCGGTCTTCAAATATGGCGATATTTTCGGCGTCGGCACGTTCCTCAACCAGTTTTTCAGCTACCGCCCCACGCCCGAGCTGGGTCAGTACCGTGTGCCCGGCGTGGCCGGGCTGTATCTCGCCGGCCCCACCACCCATCCTGGCGGCGGCGTCACCGGCGGCGGGCGCGCATCGGCTATAGCGATGATGACGGACCTGGGCATTCCCCTCAAAAATTACTTTCAGGCTTGAAAGGAGCATCGCATGAAACTCTACACGCCCGAGGGCCAGGAGCTGATGAAAATCAACGCCATCCGCCGTGAGGGAAACAACCTCGTGGTTGACGGGCTCATCATGGGCTCCATGCCCACAATCGCGGTCATGCGCCCTGATGAAGCCAGGCAGGTCTTCAGCGTGCTCAGCCTCAGGCTGCTCCCCTTCCTGCTTTCCTTCATCTTCCGCAAGGCCGGCCCCAAGCCGCCCGCCATGGCCAACCCGCTGGAAGGCCTGCTCGAGGATTACTGAGCGCCAAAACCGCCGCGCCTCGCCCCACCCCGCCCATGCTGCGCCACGGCATGGCTTTCATGAATAATGTCAACAATTTCTTGACATTACGCGGAAATACGCGTAGCAAAATCGTCACTTAGCCCAAATATTTGCCTACCTGCTCCATACAGAATCAGTATGGACGGCAATCTTTCAGCCTCTGATTTTAAATACGCGCGTTGGAGCTCAGCAAATGGGAGCGACACTGCATATTTCCTATCTGGCCCTCTATTTCGCCGCCATTCTTGTGCTTGTCGCCGCCATGATCGGAATATCCTCCCTGCTCGGCCAGCGCCACATGGCCCGCGCAACCGCCCAACCGTTTGAAAGCGGCATGCTCCCCGTGGGCGACGCGCGCCTGCGCTTTCCTATCCAGTTCTACCTCGTCGCCATGCTCTTCGTCCTTTTTGATCTTGAAAGCGTCTTCATCTATGCCTGGGCCATCGCCATCCGCCCCGCCGGCTGGAACGGCTACCTCGCCATGCTCGTCTTCATTGGCGTTCTGTTAGCCGCACTTGGCTATTTATGGCGCCTCGGCGCGTTGGACTGGGGGCCAAAACCCCGCCTGCGGCCCGCACCGCCCGCCTCACGGTAAAGCGCCATGCCCCTGCTCCCCACGCCAGCCCAGCCCCAGAGGAGCCGCACAGACATCACCTTCACCGATGCCGTCCGCCGCAACCTCGTGCTCGGAAAATTGCAGGATCTCGTGGCCTGGGGCCGCAAAAACTCACTCTGGCCGTTCAATTTCGGGCTTTCATGTTGCTATGTCGAAATGGCGACCTCCTTCACCAGCAAGTTTGACATTGCGCGCTTCGGCTCGGAAGTCCTGCGCGCCACCCCGCGCGAAGCCGACGTGATGGTCATCTCCGGCACCGTATTCATCAAAATGGCCCCCGTCATCAAATATCTCTACGAGCAGATGCTGGAGCCCCGCTGGGTCATCTCCATGGGCGCCTGCGCCAACTCCGGCGGCATGTATGACATATACAGCGTCGTCCAAGGCGTCGACACATTCCTCCCCGTCGATGTCTACGTCCCCGGCTGCCCGCCCCGCCCCGAGGCATTGCTCGAAGGCCTGCTGCTTCTGCAAAAATCCATCGCCACTGACCAACGCCCCCTGAGCTGGATCGTCGGCCCGCAGGAAACCATCCGCGCCCCCCGCCCCAGCATGCGCGATCTGAAGCGCGAAACCAGGCAAAAAACCACGACCCTCAAACCACCTGACAGCATTTGAACCGAAGGTGAAAAATGCTCCAGGAAACATCCACGGCACAAACAATCCCCAGCATATGGGAAGAGCTTTCAAAGCGCTTCTCGCCGCGCATCCTCACGCCGCAACCAGCGCAGGACAATATCCCGACAATCTGGGCAGACCCCGCTCACCTGCTCGAGATATTGCGCTTCCTGAAATCGGAAATCCCCAACCCCTACCGCATGCTCTACGATCTTACAGCGCTTGACGAGCGCACCAGAACCCACCGCGACAACCAACCGCGTTCTGATTTCACGGTCATCTATCACCTGCTCTCCTTCGCCCGAAACCAGGACATACGCATAAAAATAGCCCTGCACGGCGAGGCCCCCGCCATTGCCAGCATCACCAGCCTGTGGCCCAGCGCCAACTGGTATGAGCGCGAAGCCTGGGACATGTTCGGCATCACCTTCACCGGCCATCCCCACCTCGCCAGAATCCTAACCCCCCCGAACTGGACCGGCCACCCCCTGCGCAAAGACCATTACGCCCGCGCCACGGAAATGGATATCTACGACCTCACCGAGGAAAAAGAGCAGGCGCAACAAAAAGCCCTGAAATTCAACCCCGAGGAATGGGGCATGACCCGTCACAGCCAATCGAGTGACTTCATGTTCCTCAACATGGGGCCAAACCACCCCAGCGTGCACGGCGTCTTCCGCCTGGTGCTTCAGCTTGAAGGTGAAACAATCATCGATGTCGTGCCGGAAATCGGCTTCCACCATCGCGGCGCCGAGAAAATGGGCGAACGCCAATCCTGGCACGGCTTCATCCCCTATACGGACCGTATAGATTACCTGAGCGGCGTGATGAACAATTTCCCTTACGTGATGGCCGTGGAACACCTCGCGGGAATCACCATCCCTCCCCGCGCGCAAACCATCCGCATCATGCTCGCTGAATTGTTCAGAATCGCCAGCCACCTGGTTTTCTTCGGCACCATGTCGCAGGATGTCGGCCAGCTCTCGCCGGTATTCTACATGTTCACCGATCGTGAACGTATTTTTGAAATCATCGAGGCCATTTGCGGCTTTCGCATGCACCCGGCCTGGTTGCGCATCGGCGGCGTCGCCGCCGACCTGCCGCAAGGCTGGCACACGCTCATTCAGAATTTCTGCGCCTATCTGCCAAAAAGGCTCGATGAATACACCAAACTCGCAACCCAGAACCGCATCTTCAAATCCCGCGCAATCGGCATCGGCGCTTATACGCTTGACGAAGCCATAGACTGGGGCGTAACAGGCCCCGGCCTGCGCGCCTGCGGCCTGAACTGGGACTGCCGCAAAACCCGCCCCTATTCCGGCTACGATCAACTGGAATTCGACATCCCCACCGCCAACAATGGAGATTGTTACGATCGCGTCATCGTTCACATCGAGGAAATGCGCCAAAGCCTGCGCATCATCCGCCAATGCCTCACCAACATGCCAGACGGCCCCTACAAATCTGACCATCACCTGGCCACCCCCCCGCGAAAGGAGCGAACAATGCATGACATTGAAACGCTGATCACGCATTTTCTCAACGTAAGCTGGGGTCCCGTCATCCCTCCCGGAGAAGTTTCCTGCGGCATCGAAGCCAGCAAAGGCATGACCTCCTATTACCTCACCAGTGACGGCGGCACCATGTCCTACCGCACCCGCATCCGCACCCCCTCCTTCCCCCACCTGCAGATGATCCCAAAAATCATCCGCGGCGGCTTCATCGCTGACCTGATCGCCCTGATCGGCAGCATTGACTTCGTGATGGCCGATGTCGACCGCTGAATCAAACTCCGGCCTCACGCCCACCGAGCACGCCCACATCGAAATGCTGTCCCGGCATTACGAAAACAAACGCTCCGCCTGCGTCGAAGTCCTGAAATATGTGCAAACCAGATACAAATTTGTCGCCGATCATCACCTCTCTGAAATTGCGAACCTCTTGGCCATGTCCCGCACGGAGCTTGAAAGTGTCGCGACATATTACAACCTGATCTTTCGCCAGCAGGTCGGCGCGCACGTCATCCTTTTGTGTGACAGCGTCTCCTGCTGGATCATGGGCCGTGACAAACTCTGCGCGCATTTGCGCCAGCATCTCGGCATCGAACCAGGCGAAACAACCCCTGATGGCGCCTACACATTGCTGCCAATCGTCTGCCTCGGCCATTGCGATCATGCCCCCGCCATGCTGCTCGATGATGAACTTCATGGCGATCTCGATATAAAACGTCTTGATGAGCTGCTCCCCCTCCCAACGGAACCGAGGCTCTGATGGAAACGCCCCTCACCCAAAACATCCGCCCCGGCCAACCTCCGCTTGGAATCGAAGACTACATGAAAGCCGGCGGCTATCGCGCCGCGCATAAGGCGCTCACCACCATGTCCCCCGCTGACATAATCAACCTCATATCTCAATCAAAACTACGCGGCCGCGGCGGCGCGGGGTTTCCAACCGGCGCCAAATGGAGCCTCATCCCAACCGCCGAACTCCCTCCCACAACCCATTATCTCATCGCCAACGCCGATGAAATGGAGCCAGGAACTTTCAAGGATAGATTCCTTCTCGAAGGTGATCCCCACCAGCTGATCGAAGCGATCATCATCACCGCCTATGCCATCCAGGCACATATTTCCTATATTTTTCTGCGCGGCGAATACCATATGGCGCAGCGGCGCCTGCAACAGGCAATCATGGAAGCCGCGGCCAAATCCTATCTCGGCACAGACATTCTTCATTCCGGCTTCAACCTTTCCATTCACGTCCACACCAGTGGCGGGCGCTATATCTGCGGCGAGGAAACCGCACTGCTGAGCGCACTGGAAGGAAAACGCGCCGTCCCCCGCGCCAAGCCCCCCTTTCCGCAAATAAGCGGCCTTTGGGGAAAACCCACAATCGTCAACAATGTTGAAACACTGAGCAATATTCCCCACATAATCAACAATGGCGCCAACTGGTTTTCCAATCTCGGCCTCGGCGAGGATGGTGGAACAAAACTCTACGGCGCCAGCGGACATGTCCGGCGCCCCGGCATCTGGGAGCTTCCCATGGGCACATCATTGCGTGACATTATCGAAATTCACGCCGGCGGCATGAAGGATGGCTATGAACTCCGCGCTGTCTTGCCTGGCGGTGCGTCCACATCATTCCTCACGCCCGAGCACCTTGATGTCGCCATGAACTACGCCTCCGTCGAAAAACTTGGCAGCAGGCTCGGCACAGGCGCCGTCATCGCGCTTGACCAGAAAACCTGCCCCGTCGGCATGATCCGTAATCTCGAACATTTCTTCGCCCAGGAATCCTGCGGCTGGTGCACCCCTTGCCGCGACGGCCTGCCCTGGGTTGAGCATCTTCTCACCAGCATCGAATCCGGAGAAGGTGAAGAAGAAGACCTGGAAATTCTTCAGCAGCATCTCGGCTTGCTGGGAATGGGGCGAACCTTCTGTGCACACGCGCCAGGCGCAATGGCGCCGCTCGCCAGCGGCTTGAAATATTTCCGCGCTGATTTTGAACGCCATATCCACGAAAAACATTGTCCGTGGAGCGAAAAATGACAACCATCTACATTGACGGCAAGGCATTCAACGTCAACCCGCAGCATAATCTGTTGCAGATATGCCTCGCCAACGGGCTGGACCTTCCCTATTTCTGCTGGCACCCCGCACTCGGGTCAGTCGGCTCCTGCCGGCAATGCGCCATAAAGCAATACGCCAACCCTGACGATAAAACCGGCCGGCTCGTCATGGCCTGCATGACACCCGTTACCGACGGAACACGCATCTCCCTTGCCGATCCCGAAGCAAAATCATTCCGCGCCAGCGTGATCGAATGGATGATGACAAACCACCCGCATGACTGTCCCGTCTGCGAGGAAGGCGGCGAATGCCATCTGCAGGATATGACCGTCCCGACAGGGCACACCTACCGCCGTTACCGTTTCACCAAGCGAACCCACAAAAATCAGCATCTCGGCCCTTTCATAAAACATGAAATGAACCGCTGCATCGCCTGCTACCGCTGCGTGCGCTTCTACAGCGATTATGCCGGCGGCACCGATCTTGACGTCCATGGCGCACACAACAACATCTATTTCGGCCGAGATACCGATGGAACGCTCCTCAATGAATTCAGCGGCAACCTCGTCGAGGTATGCCCAACTGGCGTCTTCACTGACAAAACACTCTCCTCCGCATACAACCGAAAATGGGACATGCGCAGCCTGCCCTCCGTCTGCGTGCATTGCGGCGCAGGCTGCAACATTTTCGTCAGCGAGCATGGCGGCCAGGTACGCCGGATTCTCAACAGATTTAACGGGCAGGTAAATGGGTTTTTCCTCTGCGACCGTGGCCGCTTCGGCTATGGCTTCACAAACACCCATAACCACCTGCTCACCCCCGCAATTCATGAAGCCGGCAACTCATCACAAGCCGATATCCTGGAAACAATCGCCAAGCAACTTAGCGGCTCAAACCACATCATCGGCATCGGCTCCCCACGCGCATCTCTCGAAGCCAACTTCGCCTTACGGTCCCTCGTCGGCGAAAAATTCTTTTATCCAGGAAATTCTCAGCAAGATGCAAACTGCCTCATGGCCATTCTTGATATTCTGACCTCAACCAGCATTAAAACCGCAACCACGCACGACATTGAAACAGCCGACGCGGTATTGATCCTTGGAGAAGACATCACAAACACCGCGCCACGCTCCGCCTTGGCCATACGGCAAACTCTCCATACCCATAAATCATCCTTCGCCACTCAGTTCAAAATTTTGCCCTGGCAGAATGGCGCCATCCAATCCGTGGCCAACGATGTCAATGTTCCATTTTTCATCGCCTTCCCAACCACCACACATCTTGATGATATCGCAACCGAACTCTACCACGCCGCACCTGACAACATCGCAAGGCTCAGCGCCGCCATCTGTCACCAGCTTGCCGGCAACCATCCCAAGCCAGAAACCTTAGCTGACGATGCACAAGCCATATCAATCAAAATCGCCACCGCCCTGCGCACCGCCAAACGTCCGCTCATCGTCTCCGGATGCCAGTTAGGCAATGTTTCAATCCTGCATGCGGCAGCCGCGCTCGCGCAAGCGCTGAATCAGGATGGTTGCGCGCCAACCCTCCTGTTAACCGTACCCGAGTGCAACAGCCTTGGCCTGGCGCTCATGCAGCCCGGCAGTATCCAAGATGCATTCAACGCCACATCGCCCACATCCGCCTCAACGCTGATCATTCTGGAGAACGACCTATATCGCCGCGCCCCCCGCCCCACCGTGAATCAATTTCTTCAGCAATTCACCACCATCATTACCCTTGACCATACGTCAACAAACACCACCGCAAAATCCGGTATCACCCTGCCATGCGCCAACTTCGCGGAATGCGAGGGAACATTGGTCAACAATGAAGGCCGCGCCCAACGCTCCTTCCAATCCGTCATTCCAAACTCCCCCATACAACCAAGCTGGCTATGGCTAAACAAAATCGCAAAGGCACTCCAACACTCCACCATGGAAGAATGGAAATCCTGTGATGACGTCATTCGCGCCATCACCACAACATTGCCCATTTTCTCCGCAATTGGCAAAGCCGCCCCATCGGGTCATTTTCGAATCGCCGGAAGCCGCATCCGCAGCGAACCACACCGCTTCAGCGGCCGCACCGCCGTCAATGCCAATCAAACCATGCACGAGCCAAAAGCACCATCTCTGGCCGGTTCTCCCTTCAGCAGCACCATGGAAGGCTATTACGGCCAACTCCCCGCCCCACTCATTCCCTTCCTTTGGGCACCAGGATGGAACTCAGGCCAATCACTCCATAAATTTCAGGATGAATCCCAAAATTCCATCCGCGGCGGCGATGCCGGCATACGGCTTCTGGAGCCATGCGCCAGAGATGCGGAAAAAACCTTCCTCCCCACAATGCCTCCCGCCTTCAACCGTCTCCCAGAAAAATGGTTCACCATCCCCAGAATGCATATTTTTGGCAGCGAAGAACTAAGCGCGAAATCCCCACCCGTCGCGGAGCTTTGCAACGCTCCATATCTATCCCTCAACACAGAAGACGCTAAAACTCTAAACGCACAGCCTGGCGCCATCATAAACGTCATTT